>JALWUB010000035.1 GCA_026993275.1 Robiginitomaculum sp.
CGTGCGGGGCGCACGCGGGCCGGACCCTAAAAAGCCATGCAGGCCTTGGCAAGGCCGCAGCCCTTCAGGGGCTGTGTAAAAGCGCCTGTGCCGCCAGCACAGAAGGCGCATCCAGTCCCTCCAGGCGGTGCACGTCCAGGCTGATCTCCCAGCCGGTCTTGCCGCGGCGGACGGCATAGCCGTGCCAGCTTGCCGGCGTATAGCCCTTGCTCGGAACAACCGATGCAGAGGCCACGCCAATGACAGGCACCGGGCCTTCCGGACCCGGCAGGGCGGCCATGGACGGGCGGTGCATGTGGCCATGCAGGATCAGTTCGGCGCCCCGGGCAGAAATGATGCTGGCAAAGGCTTCGTGATCCTCGAGGCCGCCCCGCGGCTTGTGCGCGCCAGCGGGCGGATGATGCAAGGCAATGATCCGGCACAGCCCCTTTTTGCCGCAGTCTTCCAATATGGCGTCAAGCTGTTCCCGCTGCGCTTTGCCAAGACGGCCGCTGCACCAGCCTATGGGCGTGGCCACGGCAGTGGACAAGCCGATAAAGGCTATGTCTTTCACGCGCTTGACGAAGGGAAAATGCGGCTCCGCGCCGGGCGCTGTTGCGCCCATATAGGGTCCGTAGAGGCGCAGGCCCTCATGGCTGGCCCTGGACTCCACCAAGGCATCATGATTGCCGGGAATGGCCATGACCTCTGCAGGCGTGCCCAGCGTTTCAAGCCAGGCCCTTGCGCGGGCATATTCCCCCGGCAGGGAGAGGTTGACCAGATCGCCCGTGACCAGGATCTGCTCCGGATCAAAGCTGGCAAAGTCGCGGGCCAGCCGGTCCACCATGGCCTTGCGGTGCAGATGGCGGCGCTTGAAGGTCCAGGACAGGCAGGAAAAGAAGCGCTTGTTGGCCAAGGCCGCAAGGTTCGCGCAATCGCCCGGCTTCACCGGCAGGTGAATGTCGGAAATATGCACAAATCGCAGGCTGCCGGTTTTCATTGAAAGGCGTTTCCACCAGGTGCTGGCCACAGTGATTGCTTTGACCCGGTTATGGCGCTAAGCATCCACACGCGATCATACATCCGAAGACGATAAGCGAAAGAGCGTAGTGCATGAAGCCGCTCCTGTCATCGCCGGTGGCCAGAATTGGCGTCATCCGGAACCCCTACAGCACCCTCAGCCGCGCGCATTACGGCGTCAGCCGCGCGGCCGCTGCTGATCCGGATATCTTTGTGGAGCAATCCCGGAACACAAGCGACATTACGCAGATCCTGCAACATTTTCGTGACAAGGAAATCGGCATTATCGTCATTGATGGCGGCGACGGCACGGTGCGTGAAGTGCTCAGCCAGTGCCCCGGGGTCTTTGCAGAGGATCTTCCGGCCTTTTGTGTGCTGCCTTCCGGAAAAACCAATGTCTGTGCCCACGACACGGGCACGGCCCGCTATCGCCGGGATGCCTTCAGACGCCTGCTGGCCAGGCGCAAGGAAGGCATCGGCCTTGAGTCCCTGCGCCGCCGCCCGGTTCTGGGCATTGAATGGGAAGACGGGTTTCATGCGCCGCTTCATGGCATGCTGGCCGGTTTTGCCGGCTATCGCGAAGCCACCAATTTGGCCCAGAGCCATGTGCATTCCAAAGGTCTGAACCACCGGGCCGCCGTTGCCATGACCCTGGCGGGGTTTTTCTACAGCGCCATTTTCGGCAATGACGGCGAAGGCATCCGTGCAGGCGAGGAGATGGCAATCAGCATGGATGGCGCGGCTGCGACAACCGGTCCGCGCTTTGGCGCGATCCTGACGACACTGCACTCGTTTGTGCTGGGAATCTGGCCGTTTTGGAATGCAGGCAGCGGGGCCATCAACTGGCTGGACATTCAGGCGCCGCCGCCAAGACTGCTGGCCGCCTTTGTCGCGGTCATGCGCAAGAAACCCCAAGCCTGGATGACGGATGCCGGCTATCATAGCGGCACAGCCGACACCATGACCATCGAAACGCGCAAGCCCTTCATCCTGGATGGCGAGACGTTCGATCCCGGGCCAAGCGGCCGTTTGCGCATTGACAGTTCCATGAGGGTCGATTTTATCGCCCCATGAACAGCACACCGGACGCCCTTGACAGGATCATCAGCGAGGAACTGGACCAGGACGTCATGGCGGCGGCCCAGGCCATGGGCAAAGCGCTTGCACAACGCGCGGGCGCGCAGGCCCTGGCCGTGCTGTTCTATGGCTCCTGCCTGCGCACGGGCGATGAGACCGGCCTGATGGATTTTTATGTCCTGGTGGACAATGCAAAAGGCTATGATGGCGGCGCGGCGGCGCG
>JALWUB010000036.1 GCA_026993275.1 Robiginitomaculum sp.
ATGGCGGCCGCTTTGTCGCCGAAACCCTGATGCCGCTCATTCTGGAACTGGAAAGCGCCTGGGACGAGGCCCGCGCCGATCCGGCCTTTGCGCGCGAGATGGATGGCTATCTGCGCGATTATGTGGGCCGCGAAAGCCCGCTCTATTTTGCCGGGCGCCTGAGCGCGCATTTTGGCGGCGCGCGGATTTTCTTCAAGCGCGACGAGCTCAACCACACCGGCTCGCACAAGATCAACAATTGCCTGGGCCAGGTGCTGCTGGCCCGGCGCATGGGCAAGAGCCGCATCATTGCCGAAACCGGCGCCGGCCAGCACGGCGTTGCCACGGCGACCATGGCGGCGCGCTTTGGCCTGCCTTGCACCGTGTTCATGGGCGCCACCGACATCGAGCGCCAGCAGCCCAATGTGTTTCGCATGAAACTGCTGGGTGCCGAGGTGGTGCCGGTGACCTCGGGCACGGGCACGCTGAAGGATGCCATGAACGAGGCGCTGCGCGATTGGGTCACCCATGTGGACGACACCTTCTATGTCATCGGCACGGTTGCCGGGCCGCACCCCTATCCGCATATGGTGCGCACCTTCCAGTCGGTCATTGGCCGCGAGGCGCGCGCACAAGTGCTGGCGCGCGAAGGCCGCCTGCCGGATGCCTGCGTTGCCTGCATTGGCGGCGGCTCCAATGCCATGGGGCTGTTCCATGCCTTCGTGCCGGACGAAGGCGTGCGCCTGATCGGCGTCGAGGCGGCGGGCAAGGGCATTGCCACCGGCAAGCATGCCGCCTCGCTCACCGGCGGCGCGCCCGGCGTGCTGCATGGCAACCGCACCTATCTGCTGCAGGACGAGGACGGGCAGATCACCGACGCCCATTCCATTTCCGCCGGGCTCGATTATCCCGGCATCGGTCCGGAGCACGCGCATCTGCACGACACCGGCCGCGCCGAATATGTCAGCGCCACCGATGAAGAAGCGTTGGAAATGTTTCAGCTTTGCACGAAACTGGAAGGTATCATTCCGGCACTGGAGCCCGCCCATGCGCTGGCGCGCACCGCCGATCTGGCCAAGGAGCTGGGCAAGGACGGCCTCGTCATCATGAACATGTGCGGGCGCGGCGACAAGGACGTGTTTGCCGTGGCCGGTCATCTGGGGGTCAAGCTATGAGCGCGGATCTGAGCGGCGCCGCCCGCCTCGAAGCCCGTTTTGCCGCCCTTAAAGCGCAAAACAAGGCCGCTTTTGTCGCCTATATCATGGGCGGTGATCCGGACCTGAAAACGTCGCAGGAACTGCTGGACGGCCTGCCGGGCGCAGGGGCGGACGTGATCGAGCTGGGCCTGCCCTTTACCGACCCCATGGCCGATGGCCCGGCGATCCAGGCGGCCGCCCTGCGGGCACTCGATGGCGGCGTGCGCACCCCAGATGTGCTCGCCATGGCCAAAAAATTCCGCCAGAACGACCGGCAAACCCCGCTCATCGTCATGGGCTATTACAACCCGGTGCATCATATGGGCTGCGCGGATTTTGCCAGGCTGTGCGCGCAATCGGGCGTCGATGGCGCCATACTTGTCGATCTGCCGCCGGAAGAGGACGCGCCCCTGCGCGCCGCCTTCGAGGCCCACGGCCTGGCGCTCATCCGCCTGGCAACGCCGACCACCGATGACCAGCGCCTGCCGACCGTGGTCGCGGGCACATCGGGCTTTGTCTATTATGTGTCCGTCGCCGGAATCACCGGGGCGCTGGTGCCCGAGGCCGATCCGGTGGCGAAAGCCGTGACACGCATCCGCGCGGCCAGCGGCCTGCCGGTGGCGGTCGGCTTTGGCGTGCGCACGCCCGCCAAGGCGGCGCAGATCGCGCGCATTGCCGATGGTGTCGTGGTTGGCAGCGCCATTGTCGACGCCATGGCCAAAAGCGGTGTAAAAGGGGCCCTGGACCTGACCGCGGCACTGGCCAAGGCCGTGCATAACGCCCGCGAGGAGCGCCATCCATGAACACGCCCAACTGGCTCGACCGGCTGACCCCGCCGGGCATGAAAAAAATGTTCGCCAAGCGCGACACGCCGGAAAACCTCTGGGTCAAGTGCCCGCTCTCCGGCGAAATGGTGTTTCGCGAGGATTTGCGCGCCGGGCTTTATGTCACGCCTGCCGGGCATCACATGCGCATCGGCCCGCCGACCCGCTTCGAGATCACCCTTGACGAACAGGAGTGGGAAACGGTGGAGATCCCGCCTGTGGCCCAGGATCCGCTGAAGTTCCGCGATGACAAGAAATACACCGACCGGCTGAAGGCGGCGCGCGCCAAGACCGGCAAT
>JALWUB010000037.1 GCA_026993275.1 Robiginitomaculum sp.
CATGGCCGGCAAGGCGCGGCGCAATGCTAGGGGCCATATTGTCGCCATGGCCGGTGATCTGACCGACATCACCGAGCTTGTGGATGCGCGCCGTGCCGCCGAGGCTGCTTCAAAGGCAAAGTCTGATTTTCTCTCCACCATGAGCCACGAGATCCGCACCCCGATGAACGGCATTCTGGGGATTGCCGAATTGCTGTCCAGGGCAGACATTCCGGAAGAAAACCGGCGCCAGGCGCAGGTCATCAAGAAGTCCGGCGAGGCGATGATGGTGATTCTCAACGATGTCCTGGACCTGAACAAGATCGAAGCAGGCAAACTGGAGCTGGAAAACCGCGTCTTTGCCCCTGGCGCACTGATCGAGGATGTTGCCCTGCTGTGGCGCAGCGCCATCGAGAAGAAGGGACTGCGTTTCGAGGTGGATATTGCCGATGATGTGCCAGAGCAGGTCAGCGGCGATGATGCGCGCCTGCGCCAGGTGCTCAGCAATCTTCTCTCCAATGCGCTGAAGTTCACGCAGGCGGGCGCCATCACCTTGCGCCTTGAGCACGCAGAGCATGATGGCGCGTCCGCCTTGCGCTTTTCGGTGGCCGATACCGGCATTGGCATGACCAAGGCACAGCAAAAACGCCTGTTCCGGTTTTTTGGCCAGGCCGACACCAGCATTGCCCGGCGTTTTGGCGGCACCGGCCTGGGGCTGGCCATTTCCGACCGGATCGTGCGCATGATGGGCGGGCATTTTGAGGTCCGCTCCAGCCCGCAAAAAGGCTCCGAGTTCCGCTTTGTGGTGCCGGCGAAGCCCAAGGCGGCGGCTTTGAGTGAAGACCGGCCAGAGCCGCCTTCCCGGCACATCCAAAGGGAAAGCGCCAGAGACGGCAAGACAGACA
Organism: Robiginitomaculum sp.; assembly: GCA_026993275.1. Classification (GTDB taxonomy): domain Bacteria; phylum Pseudomonadota; class Alphaproteobacteria; order Caulobacterales; family Maricaulaceae; genus Robiginitomaculum_B. Next base: position 885 of record JALWUB010000037.1, read on the forward strand.
AGCAGGCCGCCGCACCGGCCCGGCGCGCCATCCTGATTGCCGAGGACAACGAGATCAACCGCTCGGTCCTGCAAGCATTTCTCAGCCGCCTGCCGGTGGATCTGACCTTTGCCGAAAATGGCGCCGAAGCCGTGGAGCAGGCCAATGCCCGGGCCTATGACGTGATCCTCATGGATGTGCAAATGCCGGTTCTGGACGGCGTGCGTGCCACCGGACAGATCCGCGCGGGCAGCGGGCCGTGCCGCAATGCGCCCATCATTGCGCTGACCGCCAATGCCATGGATGGCGACCGGCAGCGCTATCTGGACGCGGGCATGACGGACTATGTGTCCAAACCGATAAACCCGCAGGCGCTTTATGCCGCCATCAGCAAGGCCAGGCCGGTTGCGGCGCGGCGCCCTGAAAAGGCCGTGCGGACCTCCTGATGCCGCTCAAGGCCTGCGGCCGCCGGTCCTGCGCCGCCGCAGCCACAGCCACAGGCCGGAAAGCGCCAGCGCCGCAAGGGTCAGCGCCGCACCATCCATGAGATAGGGGCCGGCAGAGCCAAGAATGCGGCCGCTGTGCACATCGGCCAGCAGCCGGTGCGCACTCACCCCCTTGCCGGCAAAGGCGTGCAAGGCCGGTGCCATGATGGCCCTGGGAACAGGGGTCATGACCTCGGACCAGCGCACCATGCCGGGCTCTGCCGGCTGCCAGGCCGTAATCTGTGCATCAGCGCGCCAGACACGCCCGGCGCCTTGCAATACCAGGCGCCGGTCCGCGCTCAACCCGATGCGCACGATCTCTCCCGGCAGGCTTTGGCGCGCCAGGGTGTCGGCAAGGCGGCCATCCGGGGTGAACAGCAACAGGCTCTGCGGCCCGGCCACGGCGAGAAACACTCCGGCATCCACCGCGCCGCGCAGGGCTTGCAGATGCGCGCCCGTGGCCTTGCCGTCCAGATAGAGCGCGCCGTCAATCCAGACGGCGGCATGCTTGCCCGCCAGGCTGGCCAGGGGCGGTGCGTGCGGTTTTGGCGCGTAAAGGGCGCGCACCAGCGGCCCGTGCACCATGCGCTGATCCAGGCGCAGGGGCGCCGCATGGTTGAGCATGATGCCGGTGATGCTCAGCACCAGCACAAACAGGGCGCTGACAATGCCAAGGCGGCGGTGCCAGCGGCGCACAAACACCCGCACCGGGTTGCGTTCGCGCACCGTGGCAAGGCCGGATTTGATGCGCGCAATCATGAGGTCTTTTGCACCTCGCGATCAAGAAGCAGTGCCAGCCGGGCCATGTTCTGCATCGCCCGCACCGACAGGGTGGCGCCGGAAATGCCGTCAATATGGCGGTCCAGCTTCAGGGATTCATCCAGCGCTGCGTTGGCGAACTGGTCGAGAAAATAGGGATAGCGGATTTCCCAGCCCCGGCTTTCCCGGTAATCCAGCACCACCGCATCGCGCAGATGCCCATGATCGACCACGAAGCCTGCGGTAATCGGCTCTTCCTTGCCGATCTCGTTGAGAATCCAGGCGGTTCTGGCGCCCTTGCGCCAATAGCGCAGGCGCAGCCCGCCCGGATCATGGCCCAGAATGCGCCGCGCCCTGGCCTTGATCGCCGGCGTCAGCCACAGCACCGATGGCGCGGGCACGGCGCCATCAAAGGCGCGCACCACGAAGGCCGGTGCGGGGCTCCTGGCAGCGTCCTGCGGTGCCGCCAGAACTGCACCGGCCCGCACGGCCAGGGCCAGGCCCAGCACAAGGAAGAGGGCTGCTCCGGTTTTGCGCATGGCGGCTCCTTCAGGCCGTGGCGGTTCAGCTTCAGAACTGATAGCCCACCCCCAGATTGATGCGGTCATCATCGGCCACGCCGGCAGGGGGGTTGTCAAACTGATAATCCACCTTGAACACCACATCCGGGTGCGGCCAGTAATTCAGACCCGCCGTGGTCACCGCATGGCGGGTGCCAGCGCCCTTCAGCCCGGCCTGGGTGTTCCAGGCTTCATAACGTCCGAAAACGCCAACATCACCGGCTTTGGTGCCAATCTTGTAGGATGGCTCAACATACCAGCCATATTGCCGGTCGCGGCCCAACGCTACCACACTGGCGGCCCGGTCCAGATGCCAGCGGGCGTAAAGCGCGCGCAGGCCAAAGCCGCCGCGCGCGATGATGGCATGGCCTTCAAGCAGATTGGCGCCAATGTTTTCGCGCCCTTGCGTAACATCGCCCTGGATCTGGCCGGTGACACTGAAGCTCACCCCCGGCATGGCGCTCCAGCGCAGCCGCGCGGTAAAGGCAGGGTCCTTGGCATTGGCCTCGGAAACTTCCTGGCGGCCGCCGCGAATGGAAAAGCTGCTGTCCACGTCAAGGCCCTCATGGACCGCCAGATCATAGGAAAACCGCTTGCCGAAACGGCCGTTCAGGTCGGCGCCGCCGACAAACCAGGTGGTCGGGATGATATTCTTTTCCACCTGATTGCGCTCGACTCCGTAAAATGTGGGGGGCTCATGGGTGTCATTGAGAATACCGGCCGGCACCAGGAAAATCCCGGCCTTGAGCGCATGGCTGTCGCTGGCGCCAAGGCGCAGCCCGGCGCCCCGGGTCAGGTCTGCCTCGACAAAGGCCTGCTCCAGCTCCACTTCTCCGCCATCATCCGGATCGGAACTGGCGATGACATGCTCGACTTCCAGCTCCGAGGCAAAGCGCAGCCAGTCATTGAAGCGATGCCCGGCGAACAGCACAAAGCGGTGAAAATCAAGCTTGTCCTTTCTGCCGCCATTGTAATGCATCTCGCCATAGCCGCCGAGACTGGTGTTTTTCCACCAGCCCTGGCCGCCCGTGCCATCCTGCAAGAGGTTTTCGAGCAGACCGCTGGCGGCCTCGATCTTGGTGTTTTGCGCATCGATGCGCTGGCTCAGTTCTTCGAGCGCAGGCTGCGCTGCCGGTCCTGCAGTCTCCGAAGGCCGGGCCGGGGCGGCGCGGGCCTCGAGGGCCTTTTGCAGGGCGGCAATTTGCTGTTGTTGCTTCTGGATGAGTGCCCACATCTGTTCCATGCCAGGCATGGCCTGCGCCTGCTCCGCCGACAAGGCCGGGCCGGGCAAGGCGGTCATTCCCGCTGCCATGGCGAGCACCATAGCTGTGGCGGAGACATTGTTTCGCAAATGTCCTGCAAGTGTGTTCATGTCATCTCTCCTGTTATGAACGGGTTGATTTGAAATCTGATGTTGCGCAGGAGTGCGGGCAGGCCTGGCACCGGCATCCGCTCCCTCTGGTGTCATGTTCCGGGCCTGCTGGCAGCGCGCTGGAGGCGCATGGCGCGCGGCCGGAGGCATTGGCCTTTCCTGCCTTCGCCCTGTGAGCGTTCCGTTTCATCGCGTTTGCCTCATTCCCGTCTTTGTTGCCTGATGTTTTGCCCGCCAATTCGCGAAGCATCGCGGGGTTTTTGCCATGGGTTCCAGGAATTGCGATTGCAACGCATTAGCGATCCAGCCTTTTGCCGTGCCGCCGGGCAGCCTTGTCTCGTCAGGTTCGGTTCTGTTCATGCGTATCATTCTCAATTCTAATCCAGTGGTGTCTGGCTCTTTGATCTCTTCTGTTTTCAATGCGTCTTGTCATGTGCCCGACAGGCGGGCGGGTCTGTTGTGAGGGGCGGGCCTCATTCACCCGCGGGCATTTGGCTGTCTTGCCGCGTCCTTTCGATCAGGCATTGTCTTGATGATGCCGCTTCAGACGTGAGGCGCGGCCTGCGTCTCTGGGGGTGATCGTTTTGCACACGCGCCAGCCGGGTGTTTGCCGGGGCACGCCGCGTGCGGGACGCCCCCTCAAAAGCGCTGCCACCCCGCCATGAAACGCTCTGGGCCCGGCGGCCTTGCCGGTTTTCCGAAGGCCGGGGCCGCGCCCCGCAAGGCATGTCAAACCCATAACCACACGGGAAGCCGCAGGCCCTGGAGCGCCCCTTCCATGCTCCCCCGCATCGCTGCTGCCAGAAAACAGCTCATCCCCGCAAACACCCTCATCAAGGAAAGCCGCAAACGAATTCTGTGAAATCCCGGCTCATCCCTCATGGCCAAAGCGCTATGCTGCAATTCCCACGGGCCCGTGCTTTCTGTCCTCATCCTCATGGCAAACTCTTCTCTGTCTTAACCCTCATGGCCAAACGCATTGCCCCCTTTCCGCATCCTCAAGCCTGACTGCCGGCCTCGCATTCGTTATTGCGAATGCGTCGCAATAACGAAAGGCTTCTAGCCGCCCGGCGCCCAGCGCGCAAGCCTTATTTGCGAATCATTCTCAGCTTTCTGCAGTAAGCGGACATGGCTTGTGTTGCACAAACGCGGCAAGCACCAGTGCACATAGAAAAATGCCGGGTCATGTGCGCAAATGCCACAACCAGAACCATATAAACATGCAGGGTCTGAACCCATTAGGGGTCAGGATCTATTAATTCCATGCAATTGACGTTTGACAGGAAGGGGCAGGATGCCAGCAAAGGCGACGAAGGACAGGTTTACCCCTATTCGAGGAGCATTTGCGCCGCAGATTGGGCTTTCCTGTCAAACCCGCCAAGAATCTTTAGAGGGCGCGGCGGATTTTCGCCCTGAAGGCTTTAGCACGCTTGAGAATGCACTGCATTTTTGCACTATCCCTCCTGTTCAGCATATAAATTAAATCAGCCAGCACAGGCTGAGCAAGCCAATTGGATTAGATGCTATAGACCGTCATTCCCCTCTGATGGCGCTGACCACGGCCAGGCCGGCGGCACTGCCGCGCAGCGCCAGGGCATTCTTGGCGTCAATGCCGCCCAGCGCATAGACCGGCCCGTCAATGGCCCGCGCCATGCGTGCAAACCGGTCTGCCCCCAAAGCCCGCGCGGCGCTGGGGCTGGTGCTTGCAAACACCGGCGACAGCAGCACCGCATCGGCCCCGGCGGCCAGGGCGGCGCGGCCCGCCGCCACACTGTGCGCAGCGGCCGTGCATGGCGCGTCCGGCCATGCCTGCCGCCAGCCTGCCAGTGCGCCGTGCAGGCGTTCTGGAAAATGCACACCGGCGCCGGGCGGCAGCGCCAGGTCCGGATCATGGGAGAGCAGGAAGTGCAGGCCGCGCTGCCGGCAAACAGTTGCGGCCTGGCGCGCGATGCGTGCGGCGTTCTGTGCGCCAAAATGCCGGTAGATGATGGCGCAGCCAGCGGGCAAATGCCGTGCCAGGGCCACCGGGTCCGGCAGGCGCTGCGGATCGCTCAGCACCAGCAGCGGCGCCAGGGCGGGGGCGGCATGGGGGGCAGCGCTGGCAATCTGCCGTGCCGCTCTTGCGAGCGCCGCTGCGCCGGTATAGGGGCCATGGGATGGAGAGGCGTTCATGAGCAGCACTTTAGAGACAATCCGCGCCAGCCGCGAAGCGATTTTGCACCGCATGGCCGCGGCCGCGCGCGCCGCCGGGCGCCAGCCGGATGACATCACCCTGGTCGCCGTCTCCAAGCAGCAGCCCCGCGACCGCATCGACGCCATGCTGGAAAGCGGGCAAAGGGTGTTTGGCGAAAACCGCGTGCAGGAGGCGCAGACCCACTGGCAGGCGCACAGGGCGCAAAGGGATGATCTGTGCCTGCACCTGATCGGTCCCTTGCAGACCAACAAGGCGCGCGATGCGGTGCGCCTGTTCGATGTCATCGAAACCCTGGACCGGCCAAAACTTGCCGCCGCCCTGGCCCGGGCCATGGACAGGGAGGGCCGCAGGCCGGACGTGTTCGTGCAGGTCAATACCGGCGAGGAGCCGCAAAAGGCGGGCGTCATTCCGGGCGAGGCCGACGCCTTCATTGCCGCGGTGCGCGGCGATTATGGCCTGCCGCTCAAGGGGCTGATGTGCATCCCTCCGGTGGAGGAGGAACCGGCCATGCACTTTGCGCTGTTGCGCAAGATCGCCCGCCGCAACGGCCTGGACATGCTGTCCATGGGCATGAGCCATGACTTTGAAACCGCGATTGCCTTTGGCGCCACCCATGTGCGCATCGGCACGGCACTGTTCGGGCAAAGACAGCCGAGTTAGGTGATAGGCACCTGAACAAAAAAGCGGTCATGGCATGGACGCCCGCAGCGCGATCACAGGTATGGTATTTACGGTAAGTCTCAGTGTAGCCTACAATACCGGGCGCAGAAACGAAATTTATAAATTAGGAAGTTGCTTATGTTTTTCTATAAACTTGGGTATGCAAATTTCTTGGATGATTGTGCTGTCACTGCTTGCATTATCAATACGAGCAGCCGCTCCACTTATCGCCCGTTTAGTGATGCCAAGTTTTGAGTATAATTTCGGATAGAACCAAAGAAATTTAAGAAATTGCGCTTTGGGAGCAGCATAAGGTTTCGAGATCACCAATTTCAAATATTTGTCTAATTGCGAATTGCCTCCACCCATCAACTCAATCAAGTTACGGAAATGTTGGAAGGAAAATGTACTCAATACGATGTATTTTCTGACCATGGAATCCAGAATTGCAAGATTTGCGTCTGTGACACATCTTGGATTCCTAAGAAGGAATGCAATTGCTGACTTCGACACTGTGTCGACTCGAGCTGATCGGTTTTTCGAATAACGGTAGAAACGTCTCAGAGCCGTGTCAAAACTCACTTGATCGCGCTGTGAAACGGCATCAAGTACATCCAACCCTCTGTACATTCGAAAATCAGATTTCGAGTAACACTTCGTCTTTGATGCATTCAAATTGAGGCCAAACTGCAATAGAAGCTTCGACGCTTTATGAATGCTTTCCTCGAGATTTTTTCGAGAACTTCCGATTAATATCATATCATCGGCCCATCTAATATAGACTATTTCTTTGCTCGCGCAGTATTTTGTGAACTCTATATCAAATTTTTTCAAATAATAATGCGAATATAATCTTGATGCATCACCCAAAATTTCTTGTGGTATCCCTTTGCTGGATGGCTTGTAACCCTTTAATCTTCGATCCCAGTATGAAAGAAAATATTCTAATAGATCTACTGCAAATTCGGCTCCGGAAACTTCAGAGCGAATTCCCCTAGTTAATCTGTGAATATCAATTGTGTCGTAAAAATTGGCTATGTCCGTCATCATGACATAGTTGCCGGTATTGGGATCACTGAATGTATCTTTCAGTAGGGTATTGAAATTTGTCCAATTCCTAAACCACATTTCCTTCGACATAGACTCTGCCAAATAGGGGTCGGAGACCTGTTCTAAGAATGCACTCTCTGTATTTTTTTTTGCTTTAGAAATTTTTTTAGGAGACCTTCGCCAACCACCGAATATATTCGGCAAATCATGTGAAAGTGCATCTTGTAATGACAGAGAAATTATATAGTAAACCGCTAAGTCTTTTTTAGTTAGCACGGGAACAAATCTCGTGCATCCGTTGGACTTCGGAAACCCCAAATATCCATGCCCTATTGAAGGCACGTAAGCATTGGTTGCAACTTGCTTGATGAGGGACAGCCTAAACTGGGGAATTTGAGCATAGTTCCTGTCCGTCACCACTGGCACATAGCTGTTCCGTAGCTCCTTCCATACTTTTCTTATATTTTTTTCAGAGAAAAGAATTTTAAAAGCAGGATCCAAAAGGCACCCCCAAAAACAACCAATCACAGTGACAAATTACTGTAATTTAATGATCAATCAGCAGGTCGTGGCCATCTGTAGGACGGGCCAGCGCGCAGCGATACCTGCCATTTAGCCATGATTTGCGCCGCTGCCCGTTAACACCGCGCCACATTACCACCATGATGAGCCCATGCCAAATTACCGGCGTCTTTTCATCCCTGGCGGAACCTATTTCCTGACCCTGAATCTGCGAAACCGGCGGCGGGGCATTCTGGTTGACCATATTGCCGCTTTGCGGGCCTCCTGGCGCGACGTGCAGCGCCGCCATCCGTTCGAGACCCTGGCAGCGGTGGTCCTGCCCGATCACATGCATTTCATCTGGGCCTTGCCATTGGGTGATGATGATTATCCCACGCGGGTGCGCTTGCTGAAATCAGGCTTTACCCGGCGTTTGCCGGAAACCTTGAAACGGCGCGGACGCAAGGGCGAGCGCAATATCTGGCAGCGGCGCTATTGGGAGCATTGTGTAAGGGATGAAAAGGATTTGTCGCGGCATATCGACTACATCCACTGGAACCCGGTAAAGCACGGGCATGCAGCCGATCCCGGCGATTGGCCGCATTCCACCTGGCATGACTGGAAAAAAGAATACGGACGCCCGGTTGAGGCGCCGCCCGAAGATTGGAGCACAGGGCATTTGGGGGAATATGAGGGCTGACGATGACAATGCCTGGCGACCGGTGAGCGGCGGGTGTCGCTGCGCTCGACCCGCCCTACGTCGAGATGTTGATAAACGGCGG
>JALWUB010000038.1 GCA_026993275.1 Robiginitomaculum sp.
ACAGTGGCCGCGGGCGAGCCGATTCTGGCCTCCATGCTGCATGCGGTGATCCTCAACCATGACCGGCTGGAAGACGCGCTGGGCTATGTGCTGGCGTCCAAGATCGGCGGCGACAACATGAATGAAATGCAGGTGCGGGAAATCTGCGACCAGGCGCTCAATGAAAACCCGGACATCATCCGGTGCGTCGAGGCGGATTTCCTGGCCGTCGCCGAGCGCGACCCGGCCTGCAAGGGCTTCTTGCAGCCATTCTTGTTCTTCAAGGGGTTTCTGGCCCTGCAGGCGCAACGCATCGCCCACCAGCTCTGGCATGACGAGCGCCAGACCCTGGCGCTTTATTTCCAGAGCCGCATGTCCGAGCTGTTTGCCGTCGATATCCATCCGGCAACGCGCATTGGCGCCGGGATCATGCTAGACCACGCCACCGGCATCGTCTTTGGCGAAACCGCAGTGATTGGCAACAATGTGTCGATCATGCAGGATGTCACCCTCGGCGGCACCGGCTCGGAGAGCGGCGACCGGCATCCCAAGATCGAGGATGGCGTGCTGATCGGCGCAGGCGCCAAGGTATTGGGCAATATCACTGTCGGCCATCATGCCCGCATTGCCGCCTGCTCGGTGGTGCTCAAGGACGTCAGGCCCCATTGCACGGTTGCCGGCATTCCGGCCAAGCCGGTGGGTGGCGAATGCTGCCCGGAACCGGCCAGAAGCATGGACCATATGCTTGAGGAGGATTGAAGCCCCGGGACTGGCGGCTTACCCTTGACGCATGATTCACGAGCCGATTCTGGCGCTGGAGGGCTCTCATGAGCGACGAAGAAATCAGCAAATTGCAGGCCTATCTGTGCAAGAAGGTCAATCCGGCCATTACCCTGCGCCGCCGCGGCAAAAAGGATGATTCGCTTGAGGCCTGGATTGGCGACGAGTTTTTCGCCCTGGTGTTCAAGGATGACGAGGACCCCAAGGACGTGTCCTATAATCTCGACATGGCCATTCTCGCCATGGATCTGGATGAAGCCCTGAACGCGTGAATCCAGAGCCTGGGGCCATCCTTACAGATTTGAAAAATCAGGCTTGCGCTTTTCGAAAAACGCGCTGGCCGCTTCATGGCATTCAGCGCTTTGCAGGCGCTCGGCAAACAGTGCGCTCTCGCGCGCCATGCGTTTGGCCGGGGATTCCGGCGCGCGTTTCAGCAGGGCCTTGATGGTCAACAATGCTTCGGGCGGCTTGGCGGCAAGCTGGCGGGCACGCCGGATGGCTTCCTCTATCAGCGCATGATCGGCAAAGACCGCGTTGATCAGGCCGCTTTCCAGCGCCTTGGCTGAATCGATGGGCTCGCCAAACATCAGCATCTCTGCCGCCAGCCTCGGCCCCACGGCAAAGGGCAGCAGCAGGGAGGAGGCGGCCTCGGGCATCAGCCCCAGATTGACAAACGGGGTCGAGAAGGTGGCGCTTTTTGCGGCATAGACCAGGTCGCAATGCAACAGCATGGTGACACCAATGCCAATGGCGAGGCCGTTGACGGCGCCAATCAGGGGCTTTCTGGCGGTCAGTATGGCGCGCAAGAAGCGCTCCACCGGCAAGTCCGCATCACCCATGCGTGCCTTGGGGTTCAAAAATGCCGCCATGTCATTGCCGGCGGTAAAGGCATCGCCCGCCCCGGTCAGCACCACCACGCGCAGTTCCGCGTCCGCTTGCGCGTCATTGATGGCATCGGCCATGGCCGCATACATGTCCTCGGTAATGGCGTTTTTCTTTTTGGGCCGGTTCATGGTCACCAGGCGCACGCCCATGTCGTCAATCACGGTAATCCGGTCTGTGCTCATATTTGTCTCCATTGCCTTCACACCAGCGGCACTTCGGCGGCATGCGCCAGGAAGCGGTAAACGATCTGCATGTCCTCGGGGCTGAAACCGCGCTCGATCTCGGCGTTGAAATCCTGCAGCACCGCACGCACACGCCCGTGCAGCGCCTTGCCCTTTTCGGTCAGGTAGACGCGCATGGCGCGGCCATCGCCGGGGTCGGCGCGGCGCTCGATCAGCCCGGCCTTCTGCATCCGTGCCGCCAGGCCGGTAATGGCGGAATTGTTCAAGTCCAGCCCGCTGGCCAGATCGGACAGCAAGCAGCCGTCATGGCGGCTGAGAAAGAACAGCGCCGCGCCCTGGGCCACCGTGATATTCATGCTGTGTAACAATTGCCGGTTGGCGCGCTTGAACAGCCGGTTCCGGGCCCGGTCAAGGAGCAGGAAAAGGCGCCGGTCTATGGGTCTCGCAATGGCCATGGCCAA
>JALWUB010000039.1 GCA_026993275.1 Robiginitomaculum sp.
GGCGGGTGCTTTGCCCTGGAAATCGGCGCGGATCAGGGCCAGGCCGTCCTTGCCCTGGCGCAATCGCAAAAATCCTTGCGCGCCATCCGGCTGGTGCGCGATTATGGCGGCCGGGACCGGGTGGTGGCCGGCAGGCACTGCTGAACGCGCACAAAAAGGACTTGGCAAGGCCCCAAAGAGGGCGCTAGGGTGCGCACCAGACGCAAAGGCCGCAGGGCCTTGGTCTGGACCAGCCACACTGACATATCTGGTGGAATGCAGATCGGGTGGACTGGACCGGCGCGCGTCGCAAACGCTTGCACCATGCATCCACGATTGCCTGGAATGCCGCGTACAGATCAGGCACAGTTCACGGGCCAGAGCCCACGCACTTGAAACTTCTAAGGACACAGGCATGAAACGCCAAAGAGGCCGCGGCCGCAACAACAACAAATCCCAAAACCCCAACCGGGCGCTGGAAAGCAACGGGCCAGGCGTCAAGGTCCGCGGCGCGGCGTCAACGATTTACGAAAAATACCAGCAGCTGGCCCGTGACGCCGCCCTGGCGGGCGACCGGATCATGGCGGAAAACTACCTGCAATTCGCAGAGCACTATTTCCGCATCATGCGGGCGCAGCAGGCCCAGCGTGAAAAGCGCGAGGAAGAACAGGCCGCCCAGCAGGCGGCCCGCAAGGCCGAATACGAGGCCCGCAAGGCCCAGCAGCAGGAACAGCGCGCCCAGCAAAACGCCCAGGCCGCGCCTGCCAATGGCGATGGCAAGACCGATGGCAAAGCCGAAAGCGCCAGCAATGGCACCGGGCCGATGGATGTGGTGACGCCGCAAGCGAGCCCGGACATCATGGCCGCAACACCCGAATCTGCCCCTGAAAAACCGGCCCGGCCCTCGCGGCGCAGGCCCCGGCGCACGGCCACATCTGCAGCCTCCGCAGCCAGGGAAGACGCGGGGCCCGCGCCATCCGGCGGCGGCAACCCGGCCTGAGCGGCACCGGCGCCGGTGCTTCCGGCGCGGCTCTTGCTATGGACCCGGCGAAACGGCGCACAGTGTCCCAAAGCGCGCCGAAATGATACGCCGGAGTGTTCCATGACTGCGCTTGCCCTGACCCTGACAGCCGCCATTTTGGGCGCCATGTCGTTTTTTGCCTTCTTCGTTGCCCCTGCCGCCGGGCGCAGCGGTTCATCGCAGGCGGTGCTGCAACTCAGCCGGGCGGTGTTCCCGCGCGCCTTTGACCTGTTCGCCCTGCTCAGCGCCCTGGCCGCACTGCTCTCTGCCCTGGGCGGTGCTGTTCTGGGCGCCGGGGTGCTGATCATTGCCGCCTGCGCCTTTCTGTGGGCAGGCTGGTCGATCACGCCGACACTGGAAAAGGCGCGGGATGCGGCGCGGGCAGGCAATCTTCTGGCGCTCAAGACCTTCCGCAAGGCCCGCAGCCAGGCGGTGCGCGCCAATGCCGTGCAATATATCGCCCTGCTCATGGCCTGCGGCTTTCTCGCCTTTGGATAGAGCGCCTCACGTTTGATAGACTCAAAACTGCACTCTATCCTATTGTGTTGCCGCACTTCTTATCCGAAAACCGGTTCCCATCCCGGATCAGGGTCAGGGACGGTTTTTTTGAAACGCTCCCATGATCTGACCCTAAAACACGGTTATGATGCGGGGGTGCGCGGCGGCAGCGCCAAAATAGCGGGTGCGCAGGCCGCCCTGGCCATCTGGTTTGTGCAGCTTGATCAATTGCTCCTTGCCATCGGCAAAGTCCGGCACAGCCTCATCCCGGCGCGGCAATTCGAACTCGATCCACAGACAGGTCTTGCCCGCCCACGGGCCATGAAAGGCCTGGGCCACAGCCTGACGCAAGCGCGCATAATGATCCTCGTCCAGATAGCAGGTGGCCACGGTGTTGAAGAGGCAGACGAGAGGTGTGTCCAGGCCGGACTCGCGCGACAGCCGGCGTGCACAATCCACCATGTCGCCGGTTTCAAGGCGCAGGGCGCCTTGGTTTTGCGTCTTGATGGCGGCGCGCAGGCGTTGCAGCCTTGGCACATTGTCCGGCCAGATCAGCGCCTCCAGCCTGCGTCTTTGCGTTGCGTCGGCGCAGTCAATCGGATTCAGATCGCAGCCAATGCGGTGCCTTATGGCGGCGCGCAGTTCTGGCATGGAACGCAGGGTTTCGCCCGCCTGCCCGGCCCCCGGGCCATGCAGTTCCAGCGCAAAAGAGGGCGCGCCCGGCTGATGCCAGTCCGGCATGCCGGGCCGGCTTATCTGGTAGCCATACTGGTCGGCAATGAGCCCAAGCCCGGCGCTGCAGCCCAGCTCGATGAGGGTCAACGGCGGCTGGCCCGCCTTGTGCCAGTGCGCCAGCAGCGGCAACAGCCAGACCATGCCCCGCGCGGTTTCATTGGTCTGAATGGCGGGCTGGCGCAAAAACGGCACCATGGCCCGGTGCCGCGCGGCAAGGGTGGCTTTCAGCGCCTGGGCAAAGCCGGACTGATCGCGCGCATCGAAATGGCCGCCGCAACTGGGATAATGGCGGGCCAGTTCCGGGGCCTTCCCCAACAGAACCTGTTCATGAATGGCCCCGGCCAGCAAGAGCGGCCGCTCGAAAAACGCGTTGAATGTGCGCCCTTCCCAGCAGCGGTCCAGGGTTTCAAAGAAGCCGGTCAGCGCCGGGTCGGTCTGGCCGTCCGCATGCGCCCGGGCAAAACCGGCCAGCGTTTCAAACAGCGCCGCATAGAGGGGCGATACGGTTTTGCAATAGTCTGCCTGGGCCAACAGGTCGCCGATCATGATTGTTCTCCATCATGTTCACTCCCTGCGGTTATTTGAAAATGGCGATGTCTTCGAGCGCCTTGCGGGTGATGTCCGGCACCATAGCATGGGGGGCCGGGTAGCCTGCAACCACAATCATGACCGCGCGCTCGTTTTTGGGGCGGCCCAGCAGATCGCGCAAAAAGCCCATCGGGCTGGGGGTATGGGTCAGGGTCGCCAGCCCCGCCTGGTGCAGGGCGGCGATCAGCAGGCCGCACGCCATGCCAACGCTTTCCTGGATATAATAGGCCTTGCCGCGCTTGCCGGTTTCCGGGTCGAGTTCGTAATTGTGCTGGAACACCACGATCAGCCATGGTGCTTTTTCGAGAAACGGCTTGTTCTCGTCGGTGCCCAGATGCGCCAGATCGCGCAGCCATTCCTGCCCGGCCTTGCCCGCATAAAACGCCTTTTCCTCCTTTTCCGCCGCGGCCCGGATGCGCGCCTTCAGCGCCGCATCGCGGATGGCAACAAACGTCCAGGGCTGTTTGTTGGCGCCCGAGGGCGCGGTGCCGGCGGTGCGGATGGCGTCGGCGATCACGGCTTGCGGCACAGGGTCGGAGGCAAATTCGCGCACCGTGCGCCGGGCATTCATGCTGTGGTAAAACGCCCGCGCCCGTTCGGTCATGCGCTGTCTGTCCGGGCGTTCATAGCCGCTCAAGGGGATGAACCGGGCCTGGGGGTTTTCCGCCACTTTTCACTCCGCATATCGGCTGGTTATGGTTAAGATCCGTTAACGCTCTTTACCCTATCTTAACCCCCTGAAGCCATTTGTTAACCAAGATTGACGCGGAGTTACCAGGCCATACCCGGCAGACTTCCCGTCAGCGGCGGCGGATATTGTGGGTTACCCGGTCTGTTTACACCACATCTCGGTGTGACTAGCCTGATAACCTGCAAGGGGAGTGATTCGGATGAGCACCGGGCCATGGAGCGTTAAGGGAATTGACCCGCGTGCGCGCGAAGCCGCCAAGTCCGCTGCCCGGCGCGCAGGCATGACCCTGGGCGAATGGCTCAATCACCGGCTCATGAACGACGCGGCGCCGGAGGCGCTGGAAAGCGCCCGCTTTACCGCGCCAGGCGCATTGTCGCTCACCCCCAGGGGCGGCGCTGACCTGCAGGATGCCATCGAGGAACTGGCCGAGCGGCTGGAAGCGGCGGAGCGGCGTTCGACCCTGGCGATCACCGGGATTGACCAGTCGGTGCTGGGTCTGCTGACCCGACTGGAAGGCACGGAAAAGACATTCGAAACCCGCACCAGCACCATTGAGGACATGCTCAAGACGCTGGAAGGCATGGTGACCCGCTCCAGTGCCGAGGTGGAGCAGGCCTTGCGCAAGATGGATCGCAATAACGAGGATCTGGCGCGGCGCATGGACACCATGGCCGAGCATACCGCAGTGCAGCTTGAACGGGTGCGCCAGGACCTGTCCAAGGAACTGGAACTGGTCAACAACCGCTCCGACGAGTTGAGCCAGCGCCTCGGCGCCGCCGAGCGCATGACCGACAACGCCGTGCGCACGCTTGAGGCCAGCTTTGCCGCCATTGACGAGCGTTTGCGCCAGGCCGAGCAAAGCCTGCGTGAAAATGGCCATGACGGCCTGGCCGACACCTTCAACCGCCGCTTCAGGATGCTGAGCGAGGAACTGACCGAAGCGGTGGCCCAGACCCGCAGCCAGCTTGCCGCGCAAATCGAGGCCCAGGCGGCAAACCCGCGGCTTGACCAGCTTGAATCCGGGCTTGAGCGGCTGCGTGCCCGCCTCGCCAAGACCGAACGCCGCCACGCCAAGACCCTGCAGCGTATTGCCGGCGAGGTTGGCAAGCTGGGCGGCGTGCTGGAGCAGCGCCTGGCGGAAACCGAACGGCACACCGCCATGGGGCTTGACCAATTGCTCGATGCCCGCTTTCGCAGCTTCCAGAATGAGCATGCCGCTGCCATCGACAAGATCGGCGAGGGCCTGTCCGGTGCCATTGCCAGGCTTGAGAACAAGCTGGACGAGGTGGAAACACAACACAACAGCAAGGAAGACCTGGAGGCGCGCATTGCCGCCGCCGAAGAGCGCACGGCCAGAATGATCGAGGAGGCCATGGCGCGCATCGAGCAGCGCCTGGCTGCGGAAGATGCGGACAAGAGCGAGGACGATTCTCCGGTGCAAAAGGCCATGGCGGCACTGGCGGAGCGGCTGGAGGCCCTGGAAAACCAGAGCCGCGCGGCGCCGTCCTTCGATCCGTCGGCCTTGCCTGCAGAAGCGCCGCCGGTGATTGACGCGCCGGAGGACAACCCGGTGCTCGAAGAAATCCTGCACCCGCCCGGGATGCAGGACCAGCCGCCGCCCTTGCCGCCCTTGCCGGATCCGCAAACCGCGGAAGCAGGGGCGCAGGACATGCCGCCGCCCGCTGCTGCCGCGCCTCAGGAGACGGCGTTTGATCCCGGCTTTGCCGATACCGGGGCGCCGGACTACCCGCCGGCCGCAGATCCGGCAGCGCCAGTGCGCGCGGGCGCAACGGCAGATGCCAGCTTCATTGCCGCAGCGCGGCGCTCTGTGCGCGCCCCCGGCGCAGGCCAGCCTGATGAAGCCGCGGCCAGCCCCGGGCCGGGGCGGCCGGGCGCCTCGCGCACAATCCTGATGGCCGCCAGCATCCTCGCCATCATTGCGGTGCTGGGCGCAGGCAGCATCACTCTGCTTGATTTTGGCGGCAAAAAGGAAAAGGCCACGGCAGCCGTGTCCGCCGATGGCATCAATTGGGACGCGCCCGCAGACAAGACCGCCGCAGACCCTGCGGCAGGCGCCAGCGCGGATGCTGCCGCGGCGCCAGCCCCGGCGCAAAACGTCAAAACCGCCAGCGCCGATGCCGGTGAAGAAACAGACAGCGCCGCTCTGGACGGCGCACCGCCATCTGCCGCCAATGATGCCGGGAGCGCTGCCGCTGACACGGCGCCGCAACAGGGCCCGGCACCAGCCCCTGCCCGCCCCGCCAAACGCCATCAGAGCCAGCGGTCTTCTGCGCCGCAGCCGGCGCCGCACACCAGCCCGGCCATGGCCACCGCACCGAAGGCACAGCCCTCCACCGCTGTCCACAGCGCCGCTCTGGACGCCCCGGCGCCGCAACCGGCGCCAGTGGTGATCGGCTCTGAGCCCAAACCGGCGCCCAGAGGGCGTCAGACCATCACCCAGGCGGCTGCGGCTGGCGATCCGGTGGCCCTGTTCCAGCTGGCCTCGGCCAAGCTGGATGCTGGCGATGGCAAGGAGGGCGTGAAGCTGATGCGCCAGGCTGCCGAACGCGGCCTGCCCATTGCCCAGTACCGCATGGGCAAGATCTATGAAGACGGGATTCTGGTGCCCAAGGATGAAGCCGCGGCGCGGCGCTGGACCGAACGCGCCGCCAATGGCGGCAACCGCCGCGCCATGCACAATCTGGCGATGCTCTATGCCGAAGGCCAGGGCGTGCCGCAAAGCTATGAAAAGGCCGCCAAATGGTTCCAGCAGGCCGCCTTGCTGGGCCTGACCAATTCTCAATACAATCTGGCCTTCCTCTATGAGCAGGGCCTGGGCGTGCCTGAATCTCCCGAAGACGCCTATGTGTGGTATTCCATCGCCGCCAAGGCGGGGGATGAAGGCGCCAGGAAGCGCGCCGAAAAACTTGCCGCCAGCCTGTCCCCCAGAGAAAAAAGCGAGGCGCAAAGCCAGATCGCGCAATACCGGCCCGAAGCGCTGGATCTGGCCGCCAATGGTGTGTTCAACAATGTCGCCTGGGCACGGCCGCAACTGAACACCGCGGCCAGCATTGCCCGCGCCCAGGTGCTGCTGGCGCGGCTTGGCTACAAGCCGGGTCCGGCGGACGGCAATCCGGGGCGCTCCACCCGCCAGGCGGTCATCGCCTATGAGCGTGATAACGGCCTGGCGCAGACCGGCCGCATCGACGCCGCCCTGCTGGCGCGCCTGGAAAAATCAGTCGTTAATTAGAGCGCTTCACGTTTTGATAAACTCAAAACCGCGCTCTATCCTATTGTTTTGACGCACTTCTTGTCCGAAAACCGGTTCCCACTTTTCGGGAAGTGCTCGAGGGTCTGCAGACCGCCATCATTGTGTTCGGCGAGAATGATGGTGGATTGCACATCGTCAATGAAGGGCAGGGTGGCGATGCGCTCCTTGATGATGCGCTGATAGGCGCCAAGGTCGCGGGCATAGATTTTCAGCATGTAGTCATGGGTGCCGGCGGTGGAAAAAAACTCGCTCACCTGGGCTATGTCTGTCAGCGCCTGCTCGAAGGCCTCGGCCTGCTCGCGGGTGTTGCGCTCCAGCTTGACCTGCACAAAGGCGCACACGCCGAGCCCGAGTTTTTGCGGCGACAGCACGGCCCGGTAACCGGTAATCAGCCCGGCCTCCTCAAGGCGGCGCACCCGGTGCGCACACGGCGTCGGCGTCAGATTGACCCGCCGGGCCAGTGCCACGGTGCTGATCCGGCCCTCCTTGGCCAAAATTCCAAGGATTTTGCGATCGGTGTCATCAAGGGGCACGGCCTGGGACATGCCTTATTCCTTTCTCACTGCAATACAGGAAAGTTTTGCATGATAACTCTGTCAAACCGGTAAAATAAAGGGGATATCGCTTTGTTTTCTGCGCTGTGAAGCGATATTCTGTTGCATCTGATCCGGCAGCACGGGGCTGCACCCGCCTGGAGGGCACCATGGACCGCGAGCGCTTTTACGCCATGATGGAGGGCCAGACCGGCCTCGATTACGAGCTTTATCTTGATACGGCCACCTTGTTGTCGCTGCAAAAGCCCTTTGATGCGCTGTGCAATCAGGACGAATTGCAATTTCAGATCGTCCACCAGGTCGAGGAACTGTGGATGAAGCTGATCGCCTATACGCTTCTCGACATTGACGACTACATGGCGCAGAAAAACACCAACCGGGTGCGCACCCTGTTCAACCGGGTGCACCAGTTGCAAGACCTGATGCTGCAGCAACTTGCGCTGCTGGAAACCATGTCGCCGCGGGAATATCAGCAGATCCGGCTGGCGCTGGGCAATGGCAGCGGCCAGGAATCGCCGGGTTTCCGGGTGCTGCTGCGCATGGCGCCGCTCTTGTGGGAAACCTTCCAGACCCATTATCTGGACGCCGACGGCAAAACCGTCGAGAGCATTTATGACAGCGCCTACAGTCATGATGACGCCTATGTAGTGGCCGAATGCCTGGCCGAATTTGATTCCAGATTCCAGCATTTCGGCTATCGCCACATGCAGCTGATCGCGCGTTCCATCGGCTTTGGCGCAAAATCCCTCAAGGGGCGTTCGGTGGATCTGCTCAAAGAGGGCGTCAAGCGCCAGTTCTATCCGCAATTGTGGGCCATTCGCAACACCATGACCGGCCAGTGGGGCCAGGCCCATGGCCAGGTGCGCGATGCCCTCGGCGCCGCCTGAGCGCGCCGCCGCGGCCCGTCAGGCCTTGTCCCATGCTCCCCAAACCAGCGCCGCCGTGCGCTGCGGCGTTGACATGTCCTGGCTCAGCGCCATGCCTTCCGGCGCGCGGATAGAGGCCTTTTGCGCTGTATCGAGTTCGGAGCTGAGAGCCCAGTTCCAATAGCGCAGGACGGTTTGCGCCTTGCCCGAAGACAGGCTGTCATAACAGCGTATGGTGGCTTTGAGCCGCGGGTCCGGCTGCTCCGCCGTGCCGGCCGGCCGCTTGAGTGCGCGCCAGAGCTTGACCAGATAGTCGCGTTTCAGCCCGGTGGCCTTGCACAGCACCGCAATCGGCTCGCCGCCGCGGTCGGTGAGAATCTGCGCGCCGGTCACCGGCTTGATGCCGCTCAGATAGGCGATTTCCTCGGCCAGCATGGCATCTAGGCCAATCTCGAGAGCCGTATCAATGGCCTGCTCCAGGCTGTCATAGGCGCTTTTTTCAATGGCGGCACGGTTGCGCTGGCGCCGCTCGATGAACTGCATAGCCTTGCGCACCAGCGGGTCCTGCCAGTCCTCCCGGGCCATCATTGCAAACACATCGCCAACGGCGTCCTGCATGATGTCGCGGTCCATGGCGAAACGGGCCAGCACCCTGGCGCGTTCGCTTTCCCCGGCCCACCAGAACAGGGTGAAGCCCTGGGCCGGGCGCAATTCCTCGCGCTCCAGCAACAGCGCACACAAGGGCTTGTGCGTGCGGCTCAGCTCAAGCGCGCGCTCCAGGCTTGCATGAGACAATCTGGCGGTCTTGTTCCTGAGCAGGTTGACGGCAACAGCGGGCTCGCCATGGGCCAGCAGGGCTTCGCAGACAAGCTCGCCAAGTCCCTTGCGCCGGGCAATCACCAGACGGTGCTCCAGCGTCGCCCCGCGCGCCGCCGCCACCAGCTGGCTGTCGCTGAGGGCCGTGCTCTCTTCCAGCACCACGCGCGCGGTTTCAATATCGCCCTGAA
>JALWUB010000040.1 GCA_026993275.1 Robiginitomaculum sp.
ACCGCCGCCAACAATGACCACCTTCTTGATGCGCTGGTCCATATCAAAGCCCTATGCCCAATAGCGCGCCCTGGCAAATGCAAAGCCCCGCCAGCACAGGCCAGCGGGGCTTTGACACGGTCAGGATCTGGCCCTCAATAGGTGTAGGACAGCCCGAACAGGAAGGTCCGGCCAAAGCTCTGATGGTCGATGACCAGACGCGGATCGCGGGTGTCGAAGGTTACAAACGGCTCGTCGGAAATGTTGTTGGCCTGAATGACCACATTGAGGCCCTCCAGCGGTCCTTGCTGGAAGGAATAGCCGATCTGCGCATCAAAGATGGATTCAGACTTGCCCGAGCGCAGCACCCGCGTGGCGCTGATCCCTGACACCTCGGCCAGGAATTTCGAGCGATAGCGGTGGCTGATCCGCGCCTGATAGCCGTTCTTTTCAAAATACACTGTGGAATTGACCACCCATTTCGACAGGCCAGGCACGGTAACGGGGACGGTTGAATCTCCCAGCTTGACCGAACTGTCGGTATAGGACGCGCTGCTCAGAACGCCGAAGCCGTCAAGCGCCGGGGCCATCAGGTCCAGCGGCAGGGACAGCGAGGCCTCAAAGCCCTTGAGATTGCCATGGCCCCGGTTGGACGGCCCGGAAACGATGCCCTGGGTGGTCCCCAGAAGCGCTTGCTGCGCTGGCGTCAGGGCGCTGTCCACAAAGGCCGAGAAATCCGCCAGGACCGCATCATTGGGATTGATGAAGTGGTGGAAGTCCTTGAAGAATCCGGCCAGCGAGACATACCCGGCGCCATCGCCGAAATAATGCTCCAAGGAGCCATCAAGGGCATTGGCGATGATCGGTTTCAATCTGGCATTGCCGCCCGAGGCACTGAAAAACGCCTGATTGGGATCCGTCGAGGTCAGGCGGGTGAAATTGGTGCTCAGGGAGCGGCTGGCATTGAGCTGGTCCATGCGCGCCCGCGCCAGGGTCCGCCCGGCACCAAAACGGAATTTGGTGTCGCTGTTGAGATCGAAGATCAGGTTCAGGCTGGGCAGGAAATCCGTATAGGTGGCGCCATCGGAAAACGGCACCAGTTCCGGATTGAGCACACCGGCCGCGGCATTGGGCGGCTTGACGCCGGAACCATTGGAGTTTTGGTCTGTATAGACGACTTCCACCCCGACATTGCCGGTCACCGGAACCGAGCCCACCTGGCTGTCTATGTTGGCTTTGACAAAGCCCACCAGCACATCTTCCCTGACGTCAAAGCCTTGCGGCACGGCAAAGGAAGACAGGGACACATCCACCGGCACATAGAAATTGTTGTTCAGCAGATACAGCGGGTCATAGGTGACCTGCGCCGGAATGCCCAGAAAGGCCAGGCCGGTATTCTGGCTGAGCAGCGCCGCTTGCGGAATTGCGGCTTCCGTGGCGCCGCCCGGCAGGGTCAGGAATTGCTGGCCAATGGCCCGTTTTTTGGTGCGGTGCCCATAGTCGGCGCCGAGCTCGACACTGCTGAACACGCCCTTGTCGAAAGAGCGGGTGATGCTGCCGCGGATATGGGTCAGTTCGTCAGTGGTGTCCGGCGCATTGATGAAGCCGGCCTGCACCAGCGGATTGCCGGTGTTGGGATCGGTATTGCCGGCGCCCCAGCCTTGCGGGTCGGTCAGCACAAAAAGGTTGGGGTCGGCATAGTTCAGAGTGGGATTGAAAAATGTCCGCCCGTCCGGGCCGACAGAAAAGCCAAGACTGTCCTTGGGTCCCGACTGGGCATAGCCTGTCCCGGAATAGGATTCGATCAGCTGGTCACTGCGGTCGGCGCGCGAATAGCTGACATCGCCTTCCACCGACCATTTTTCGTTAAACCGGTATTTGCCGTTCCAGGCCGCGGCGTAAAGCTCGGCATTGCGGATGTTCATGTCATTGCGCATGACCCCGACAACATTGTCGAACACGCCTTCGGTGACGAGGCCGTTTTCCGTCGTGAAGCCGGGGCGCAATTGCGCCGATGACCATTGCAGCGGAAACTCGATGCCGCGCAGGCGCTGGTTTTCATCGAAATTGGAATAATAGAAGTCCGCCGACGTGCTGAAATTGTCATTGGGCTCGTATTCCAGCGTGCCAATCAGGCCGATGCGCTCCAGCTTGCTGGTTTCAACGAACGGCTTGGCGCCGCCAATGATGAAATTGCCGCCGGATTCCGTCGGATAGCCCCAGGCATTGAAGCGTTCGATCTGGGTCGGCGTGTTCTGGTAGGCCGCGCCCAGGGAAATGCCAATGGTGTCGTTGG
>JALWUB010000041.1 GCA_026993275.1 Robiginitomaculum sp.
CTGAGCAAGGTCTATACCGGCGGCAAGAAGGTGCTGGACGGCATCAGCCTGTCCTTCTTCCCCGACGCCAAGATCGGCGTTGTCGGCGTCAATGGCGCGGGCAAGTCGACCTTGCTGCGCATCATGGCGGGGGAAGACAAGGAGTTTACCGGCGAGGCCTGGCTCGCCAAGGGCGCCACTGCGGGCTATCTGCCGCAGGAGCCGGTGCTGGACCCGTCCAAGGATGTCTGGGGCAATGTCATTGAAGGCTGTGCCGAAAAAAAGCTGTTTGACGATTACAATGCCGTGTCCATGAAGCTGGCGGAGGACTATTCCGATGCCATCATGGAAGAGATGACGGCCTTGCAGGAAAAGGTCGATGCCGCCGACGCCTGGGATATCGATTCCAAGATCGACATGGCGATGAATGCGCTGCGCTGCCCGCCGGGGGAGGCCAGCGTCGAAAGTCTTTCCGGCGGCGAGCGCCGCCGCGTCGCCCTGTGCCGCCTGCTGCTGGCCAAGCCCGACCTGCTGCTGCTGGACGAGCCGACCAACCATCTGGACGCCGAGTCGGTGGCCTGGCTGGAGCACCATCTGAGCACCTATCCGGGGGCGGTGATTCTGGTCACCCACGACCGGTATTTCCTGGACAATCTGACCAATTGGACGCTGGAGCTGGATCGCGGCAAGGGCATTCCCTATGAAGGCAATTATTCCGCCTGGCTGGAGCAGAAGCAAAAGCGCATGGAGCAGGAGGGCCGCGAAAATGCTGCCCGCCGCAAGGCCCTGGCACGCGAACTGGAATGGATCCGCTCCAGCCCGCGGGCCCGCCAGGCCAAGTCCAAGGCCCGCATCGCGGCCTATGAGGAATTGCGCCAAAAGGCCGAAAAACAGGCGGTGGGCACGGCGCAGATCATCATTCCGTCAGGGCCGCGCCTGGGCGGTGTGGTGGTCGAAGCCGAACACCTGCACAAGGGCTTTGGCGACCGCTTGCTGATCCGCGATCTGAGTTTCCGCCTGCCGCCGGGCGGCATTGTCGGCGTGGTCGGCCCCAATGGCGCGGGCAAGACCACCCTGTTTCGCATGATCGCCGGCGAGGAGCAGCCCGATTCGGGCTCCTTGCGCCTCGGCGAAACCGTCAAGCTGGGCTATGTCAACCAGAATCGCGACGCCCTTGATGACAGCCATACCGTCTGGGAGGAAATCTCCGGCGGGGCCGATGTCATCACGCTTGGCAATCGTGAAATGCAAAGCCGGGCCTATGTGGGCGCGTTCAATTTCAAGGGCGGCGACCAGCAAAAGCCCGTCGGCAAGCTTTCGGGCGGCGAGCGCAACCGGGTGCATCTGGCCAAAATGCTCAAGTCCGGGGCCAATCTGCTGCTGCTTGACGAGCCCACCAACGATCTGGATGTGGAAACCCTTGCAGCCTTGGAAGAAGGGCTGGAGAATTTCGCCGGCTGCGCCGTGATCATCAGCCACGACCGGTTTTTCCTCGACCGCATCGCCACCCACATTCTCGCCTTTGAGGGCGACAGCCATGTGGAATGGTTCGAAGGCAATTTCGCCGACTATCTGGAAGACAAGAAACGCCGCCTGGGCAAGGATGCCGACATCCCCAGGCGCATCAAGTTCCAGAAATTTTCGCGCGGTTAAAGCTCCAGGCTGAGGGCAATGCCCTGCGCGTGCCCGGCCGTTTTGCCCGCGCAGTCCTGCTCCGGGGCCGGGCTTTTGACGGCAACGAAATGCGGCATGTCCGGCGCGGACGCCTTCAGATCGGGAATCCTGTAAGAGCGCTCCTTCTGTGCGGGCTCAAACGGCTTTTCGGCCCGGCTCTTGCCATCTTCCCGTGGCTCCCAGCTAAAGCCCAAAAGCCCCACGGCGATGGTGATGACACTGTGCAGGATCCATCCCAGCATGTTCAGCATGTCCCTTGTCCTCGCTTTGGCGGCCTGGCCCGGCGCGCCCGCAGCCCTTGTGCTTGCACATGACGGTAAGGGGTGCACGGCGGCGTGGCAAATCAAATAATGGTAAGGTTTTCGCCATATGCGGCAGCAGCCCTTGCGCTCTTGCGCCAGATGCATGATATATTATAACATAGTTGTCCAATCACGAGGTGAAAGCATGCACAGACTGGCGCATACGGCCCAGCACGCCAACATCGCGGTGCTGTTCAGCCATGTGTTTTGCTGCGGCCTGCCTGCGGTGATGAACATCATCGCCCTGCTGGCCGGGGCCGGCACGCTGACGGCAACGGCCCCGTGGGTGGGCAGCATTCATGGCTTCA
>JALWUB010000042.1 GCA_026993275.1 Robiginitomaculum sp.
AAGAACGCCTTGACCTCTTCCTGCACCTTGGGCATGCGGGTCTGGCCGCCCACCAGGATGACTTCATCAACAGCCTTGGCCGTGATCCCGGCATCCTTGAGGGCCTTCTTGCATGGCTCGATGGTGCGCTTGATCAGGTCCGCCACCAGGCTTTCGAGCTTGGCGCGGGTGATCTTCATGGTCAGGTGCTTGGGCCCGGAGGCATCGGCGGTGATGAAGGGCAGGTTGACTTCATACTGGGTCGCCGAAGACAGCTCCTTCTTGGCCTTTTCCGCTTCCTCGCGCAGGCGCTGGACGGCCAGCTTGTCCTTGCGCAGATCAACGCCGGTGTCCTTCTTGAACTCGTCGGCCATGTAATCCACCAGGCGCATGTCGAAGTCTTCACCGCCCAGGAAGGTGTCGCCATTGGTGGATTTGACTTCGAACACGCCATCGCCGATTTCCAGGATGGAAACGTCAAACGTGCCGCCGCCCAGGTCATAAACGGCAATGGTCTTGCCGTCTTCCTTGTCGAGGCCATAGGCCAGCGCCGCGGCGGTCGGTTCGTTGATGATGCGCAGCACTTCCAGGCCGGCGATCTTGCCGGCATCCTTGGTGGCCTGGCGCTGGGCGTCGTTGAAGTAGGCCGGCACGGTAATCACGGCTTGCGTGACCGGCATGCCCAGATAGCTTTCGGCGGTTTCCTTCATCTTCTTGAGAATGAAGGCGGAAATTTCGGCAGGCGACAGTTTCTTGTCGCGGCCCTGCACCCAGGCATCGCCATTGGGGCCGGGAACGATCTTGTAGGGCACCATGGCGGCGTCTTTTTTCACCATGGGGTCGTCCATCTTGCGGCCGATCAGGCGCTTGATGGCAAAAAACGTGTATTCGGGATTGGTCACCGCCTGGCGCTTGGCCGCCTGGCCAACCAGGATTTCGCCGTCTTCTGTGAATGCGACCACGGACGGCGTGGTGCGCATGCCTTCGGCATTCTCGATCACCTTGGGGGTTTTGCCGTCCATGACGGCAACGCACGAATTGGTCGTGCCCAGGTCAATACCAATAACTTTGCTCATGTTTCTCTCCTTTGTGGCAGATCAAGGTGGGCAACCCTGCAGCGGCATTGCGCCGGTATGATCTCCTTGACTAGAATTCAAATGCACAGCCTAGCGGCCGTTCCAGCCGGATATGGGAAAAGACTCCGGCCTTGACAAGGGCCGGGGGCAAGATTGTGCCTAATATTTATCGTGCCATTGTGCCGCAGGACGGCAGACAAGCGGACAGGTCTTGGCTGATATGCGCCCATCCCGGTTTGACAGCCCGGCAGGGAGAGCGCACCAAGGATGATCGAGGCAGGCAAGGGAATGACAATGGAGCACAAGGGCCATGATACTGACCTGCACCGCCGTGCGCCGGGGCGCCGTGCTGGCGGCGCTGTTTCTGGCCCTTGCGGCGGGCCGGGCGGCCATGGCTGAGCCTGCTGGCCCGTCCAACCGCCTGGCCGGGGCCTCCTCGCCCTATCTGTTGCAGCACGCGCACAATCCGGTGGACTGGTATCCCTGGGGCGAGGCGGCGTTTGCCAAGGCACGGCGCGAGCACAAGCCGGTGTTTCTCTCCATCGGCTATTCGACCTGCCACTGGTGCCATGTCATGGCCCATGAAAGCTTCGAGGACTCAGGCATCGCCAAAATCCTCAACGATCGTTTCGTCGCGATCAAGATGGATCGCGAGGAACATCCGGACCTGGACGAAAGCTACATGATCGCAACCCAGGTCATCACCGGCCAGGGCGGCTGGCCCAATTCGCTGTTTCTGACCCCCGATGGCCGTCCGTTCTATGCCGGCATCTATTTTCCGCGCCCCGCCTTTGCCGCGCTCTTGCAGCAGATCGCGCGGCAATGGCAAGCGGACCCGGCGCCGATTCTCGCCGATGCGCAAAAGCTCTCGGCCATCATTGAAAGCGTGCAGGCGCGCCGCCAGGCAGCACAGGCGGTGGATGATGCGGCGCTGGCGCATGCCGCCAGCCAGATCATGACCAGTGCCGACCCCCATCATGGCGGTTTTGGCGGCGCACCAAAATTTCCCCAGGAAACCGCTCTTGGCTTTTTGCTGGACCAGTCGCAGGTCCGCGGCGATGCGGCGATCAGGCGCCATGTGCTGCACAGTCTGGATGCGATGATTGCGGGCGGCATTCACGACCAGATCGGCGGCGGCTTTCACCGCTATGCGGTGGACCGGGCCTGGCGCGTGCCGCATTTCGAGAAAATGCTCTACACCCAG
>JALWUB010000043.1 GCA_026993275.1 Robiginitomaculum sp.
CAATGCTGATGAAATCACGCCAGACGTGCTTGAAGTGGCGGCGAAGCTGGCGCGCACCAGCCGCCATCCCCTGTCGCGCGCCATTGCCGATCTGGCCGGGCCGGGCCCGGTGGCCGCCGATGCCATCGAAAAGCCGGGCAAGGGCCTTGAAGGCACCATTGACGGGGCAAGGGTGCGCCTTGGCCATGCGGACTGGGTCGGCGCCAAGGGCGCGCAAGACGGCAATAGCGGCTTGTGGCTGGCGGCCGAGGGGCACGAGCCGGTGCAGTTTCTCTTTGAAGACACCCTGCGCGCCGATGCCGCGGCCGTGGTCGCAGGGCTGAAGGCGCGCGGCCTGGCGGTGCAGATGCTGTCCGGCGACCGGGAAGGCCCGGTGCGGCGCGTGGCCCGGGCCACCGGCATAGACGATTTTGCCTTCGGCCTCAGCCCGCAACAGAAGATTGACCGCATCCGGGCGCTGGTGGCGGCGGGCAGGAGCGTGCTGATGATTGGCGATGGCCTCAATGACGCCCCGGCCCTGGCCGCGGCCAGTGTCTCGATTTCCCCGGCCAGTGCCGCCGATGCCAGCCAGGCGGCTGCGGACATGGTGCTGCAGGGCGCGGCGCTGTCGCCGGTGCTGGACGCCATCGACATTTCCCGCGCCGCGCGGGCGCGCATCGTGCAGAACTTCTATTTTGCCGCGGGCTATAACGTGGTCGCCGTGCCGCTGGCCGTTCTGGGGCTGGTGACGCCGCTGATCGCCGCCATTGCCATGTCGTCGTCTTCGCTGCTGGTGACCCTGAACGCGCTGCGCCCCTTTGCCCGCTGGCGGGCCTCATGAACGTGCTGGTCTATCTCATTCCCGCGGCGCTGTTTCTGGCGCTGCTGGGCCTTGGCGCCTTTGTCTGGACAGTCAAGAGCGGCCAGTATGATGACCTCGAAGGCGCCAAATGGCGCATTTTCATCGATGATGACCGGGATGACCACATCCCGGGGGCCTGAGCAACCCTGCGCCTCCTGACCCTCTCCCCGCCGGGGAGAGGGGCTCTCTGAGTCTTGCGGCCGCCTCACCCTGAGCAAAATCGAAGGATGAAGGCCGCACCCTCGCCCTTCGACAAGCTCAGGGTGAGGGTGCCCCCACATGGCTTGGGTCATGGCCTGCATGTCCTGTTTTTGCGTGCGAAGCGGGCCATGGGCCAGGCCATTCACAGGCCAGTTTTGGGCACAAAAGCGCCAGTTCTGACCAGCGATAAGCCATTTCGGGCCATGGCAAGCCATGAAATGCGGGGATAAGTCCGCGTCTGTCCCCGCAAGGGCTCCGGGATGGATAATCAGGGTGTGCGGGACTCCCGAAATAGGCTCTGCACGCGCGATTGAGACTGTGAATCAAGGACCCACAAGGCTTTGCGCCCCACAAGCGACGCAAGGCAAGCCGGCGTGCGTGCCCCAGACACCCCCTGAAAGCCTTGTTCAGAGCCGCCAGCAATACCGCTATCCCCGCCATAAATCGCAAAGCGGTTTGGCTGGCGGGACATTTTCAAAAACAGGCCACGGGGCATGGGCGCGCGGCAGGGCCGCGGGCCAGGGTCAATTGGGTTTCTTGGGCTTTTGCGGGGCAAAGGCCGGGGGCAGCGGCGCGGCGGGCACGCCTTCCTCTTGCAGCATTTTGGCTTCGCTGGCCGTGGTTTCGCCATAGATGGGCTTTTCGTCCTTTTCGCCATAATGCATGGCCAGGGCCTCGTCGGCGAACCGGTCGCCGACATAGTCATGGGTCTGGCGGATGGTCTCGCGCACCTTGGAGGCGAAGGCGGCAAAGGCCTGGGCCCCGCTGGCCCTGCCCTTGCGCCGTGTGCCCTTGAGCGCAGGCGCCATGATCTGCTTGGTGATGGCATGATCGCCGCACACCGGGCAGGCGATCAGGGCCGCGTCCTGCTGGCGGTCATAATCGGCGGAGCTGGAAAACCAGGCCTCGAACTCATGGCCCAGCGAACAGGTGAGCGCATAGCGGATCATGGGCCGGTGAACTCCCGGTCATGGCACAGTGCCGGAATGCGCCTGCGGGCGCTGGCGCATTTGCGCATATCCAGTTCCGCCAGCAACAGCCCCGGCGCGTCGTCATCGCGCGCGGCCACGACCTCGCCCCACGGGCCAACGATCATGGAATGGCCCCAGGTGCGCCGCCCGTCCTCGTGCACGCCGCCCTGGGCCGGGGCCAGCACATAGGCGCCGCATTCGATGGCGCGGGCGCGCAGCAGCACCGCCCAGTGCGCCT
>JALWUB010000044.1 GCA_026993275.1 Robiginitomaculum sp.
TTTCTGGCCTGAGCAATTGGGCACGAGGGCCTGCACGCCGCAAACCATCACCTATCGCTGCAATTCCTTCAACGCCCATGCCCAGGCGCTGATTGCCGGGCACGGCATTGGCGTGCTGGCCCACTGCACCTGGCGCGGCTGTGCCAGCGGCGGCGAACTGGAACGGCTGTTGCCGCACGTCCATATGGAAGAAGACCTGTGGGTGGTGGCGCATGAGGACCTGCGCCGCAATGCGCGCATCCGCGCCGTCTATGACTATCTGGTCGAGGCGCTGCTGCAGGATCGCGCATTTTTCGAAACCGGCGGCGATCCCAAATTCGTCAGACAGGACGCGGCCTGAATCCTGCGGCGGCTATTCCGGCGCGATCAGATGCAGCGGCAGGGCCGTGGTGTCCTTCACCGAACGGATGACAATGCGCGAAACGGCGGTCTGCACCAGATCCAGGCTGAGAATCTTGTCGCGCAGAAAATCATCATAGGTGTGCATGTCGGTGGTCACCACACGCAAGATATAGTCAACCGCGCCGGTCACCGTGGCGCATTCGAGCACTTCGGGCAAATCCCGGACAATGGCCTCGAACTCGCGCAAATTGGTGCGCGTCGGCCGGTCAAGCTTGACGGCGACGAACACCTCGAAATTCAGGCCCAGCAATTCGCGGTTCAGGATCGTCACCGAGGTGGAGATGATGCCATCTTCCTCAAGGCGCTTGATCCGGCGCCAGCACGGCGAAGAGGACAGGCCGACCTTTGCGGCAATGTCAGCCACGGAAAGCGAAGCATCATCCTGCAAAAGCGCCAGGATTTTTGCATCAATGGCGTCAATGTCACTGCGCACCAGCATGGGCCCTCACTGTCGAAAAATTAATTGTGCAGCTTAATGCACTTTTTTGAGGACAAATGCAATCATATTCGCCATAATGGCGGTGGAATTTTCCAATTGCCGATAAATGAAGGGCATAAATACCCGAAATTGCCCTCGCATAACGGATGTGCCAATGACCGAAACGCCCGCACCCCACCCGTCAGGTTTCACCGTTCCCGAGCCGCCGGCGCGGCCAGGGGACACGCCGGACTTTTCCGCCTTTGACCTGCATGCCGATACCGGGCTGGCCCGGCCTGACCCGGCATGCAAGGCGGAGGAAACCTTCGCGCTGGCCAACCAGCTCATCGGGGTGCTGGACAAGGACAATCAGGCCACAGGGGCCTGGAACCCGCAACTGGACCCCAAAGCCCTGCGCCAGGGCCTGCATCTGATGATGAAGACCCGCATTTATGATGCCCGCATGCTGAAGCTGCAGCGCCAGGGCAAAATGTCGTTTTACATGAAGAGCACGGGCGAGGAGGCGGTGGCTGTGGCGGCGGGCATGGCGCTGCGTTTCGAGGACATGGTGTTTCCTTCCTACCGCCAGCAGGGCCTGCTGTTTGCCCGCGACCGGGACATGGTGGAGATGATGTGCCATTGCCTGTCCAATGCCCGCGACAATCTCAAGGGGCGGCAATTGCCGGTCCACTACACCTGGAAAGACGGCAAT
Organism: Robiginitomaculum sp.; assembly: GCA_026993275.1. GTDB lineage: Bacteria > Pseudomonadota > Alphaproteobacteria > Caulobacterales > Maricaulaceae > Robiginitomaculum_B. The sequence goes on from JALWUB010000044.1 coordinate 1,533, forward strand.
TTCTTTTCCATTTCGGGCAATCTCGCCACCCAGTTTCCGCAGGCCGTGGGCTGGGCCATGGCCAGTGCGGCACGCGGCGAAGACCAGGTCACGGCTTCCTGGATTGGCGAAGGCTCCACCGCCGAGGGCGATTTTCACGGCGCCTGCACCCTGGCCAGCGTCTACAAGCCGCCGGTCATCCTCAATGTCGTCAACAATCAGTGGGCGATTTCGTCCTTTGCCGGCATTGCTGGCGGCGAGAGCGCCACCTTTGCGGCGCGCGGCATTGGCTATGGGCTGGCCACCTTGCGGGTGGACGGCAATGACTTTCCCGCCGTCTATGCCGTGACCCAATGGGCGGCAGAGCGCGCCCGCGCCGGGCTTGGCGCCACCCTGATCGAACTGGTCACTTATCGCGCCAGCGCCCATTCGACATCGGATGATCCGGGGCGCTACCGGCCCAAGAACGAGGCGGCGGCCTGGCCGCTGGGCGATCCCATTGAGCGCCTGAAGGCGCATCTCATTGCTCTTGGCGAGTGGGACGAGAAGCGCCATGAGGCCTTGCAGGAGGCGCTCGGCAAGGAGGTGCAGGCCGCCTACAAGAAGGCCGAAAGCTTTGGCACGGTGCGCGAGGGGCCGATCTCGCCGGTGCCGACCATGTTCGAGGATGTCTATGCCGAACAGCCGTGGCACTTGCGCCGCCAGCGCCAGGAATTGGGGGTGTAAATGGCCAGAA
>JALWUB010000045.1 GCA_026993275.1 Robiginitomaculum sp.
GACAAGTGGTGCCGGATCATCGGCAATGGCTGGACCGGGGTGTATATTCCCGAGCCGCTGTTTTGCTATCGCATGCACGAGGGCAATCTTTCGGGCATTGGCGCGCGGGTGCAGAAGGAGGTCGACAACGGCCAGACCGGCGAGCGCATCCTCTCCGGCTACTGGCCCATGGCCTCACGCAAGACCGGCTGAACCAGACCCCGCCTCGCCTTTCAGAAGGCCGTAAAACAGGCAATCGACAAAACGGCCGTCCTCCATGCGGTGGGCGTCGCGATGACGGCCATCCAGGCGAAAGCCCAGCCTGGGCAACAGCGCCTGCTTGGCCGTGTCGATGGCGTAGATCTCGGCCCAGATGCGGTGTAGGTTCAAGGTCCCGAACCCGTAATCCAGCAGCAGGCGGGCCGCGTCCGGGGCAAAGCGCCCGTCAATGTAAAGATCATCCGCGCCGATATAGATGGAAAAGTCGCCGCTCTGGTGCCAGGGCTCGATATAGCAGATCCCGCAGGCACCGAGCAGGCGGCCATTTTGTCTTTGCGTGATCGCGAACATGTGGGTGTGCGGATCGTTCAGCACCGTCCTTTCATACCAGGCGTGCTGCATGGCCGGGCTGATATCGCGGTATTCGCGAAAATACTGGCGGTATTCCGGCCGGTTGCGCCAGCGCCGCAGGGTTTCAAGATCATCCGGCGCGATGGCGCGCAAGACCACCTCCCGGCCAATGATCTCCGGGCCATTCATGCGAACTGCTCCGCGCGCAGCGCCGCGCCTTTGTCCAGGGCGCATGTCAGCGTGCGCCCCAGCACCGTGTCCAGCTGCCAGGGCTGCAGCGCGCCCGGCGGGCAGGGCCGCAGCATTTCCACATGCTCCGCGCCGAGCACCGTGCCGGCGGGCAGGTCCGTGCGTGCGCGCACGGCGCGGCGCTGCACCACGAAGGCGTCCCTTTCATTGTCCTCAATGCGCTTGACGCCATCCCCCAGCGCCAGTTCCAGTTCCCGGGCGCGCTCCACCATGTCGCGCCAGCTTTGCGGGTTCATGGAAAAGCCGTGGTCCGGGCCCTCGCGGCTGTTGTCATCGGTAAAGTGCTTTTCCACGGCCCGTGCCCCCAGGGCGATGGCCCCCAGAACCGTGGCATGGCCCGCAGTGTGATCGGAGAGCCCCAGCACCATGCCCGGATATTCGCGTGCATAGGTGGACAGCACCTGCAGATTGACATGGGCGAAATTGGCGGCGGAGCCGGTGTAATTGGTGTTGCACTGCATCAGGCACAAATTCGGCGTGTGTGCCAGCACGGCGGCCACGGCGCGGCGCACATCGTCCATGGTGGCGGCACCCGTGGCGACAAAGACAGGTTTTTCATAGGCTGCCACCGCCTCAATGAATTGCGGCCAGCCCAGATCGCCGGAGCCGATTTTCCAGGCCTTGACCAGCGGCGCCATGAGATCGAGCGCGGCAGTGTCATACGGGGTGGTCATGTAATCAATGCCCGCCTGCCGGCATGTCTCCACCAGGGTTTGCGTCCAGTCGCGCGGGGTCTGGTATTTTTCGAACACCTCATACACGGAGGCCTTCCATTGCGCCTGGTGGGCGCTTTGGCCGCCGAGCGCCGCAAAGCCCTCGTCCGACACGATATCCTTGGCCAGAAAGTGCTGGAACTTGGCGCAATCGGCCCCGGCCTCGGCGGCCAGGTGGATCAGGTCCACGGCGCGGCTCAGCTCGCCATCATGGGACGAGGCGATGTCGGCGATGAAATACACCGGCGCGCCGGGTCCGATGCGGCGTTCGCCAAGGGTGATGGACTGGCTCCACGTCTTGGTCATGGCAATTGTCTCCATTGCTGCGCCAATGCGGCGCAAACGGTCTGGCGTCCTGGCAAGGCCCGGCCCAGGGCGTTTTCCGCCTTGCGCACGTCAAGGCCAAGGCTGAGGGCGCGGCGCGGCACCAGGCCCCGGGCGGAACCGGGCCTGGCCTTGCGCAGATCCAGGCCCGCCGCAGCGGCCAGGGCGCGAATGAAATCCGCTTTCGAGGACACCTGTGCGCCGGCCAGGTTATAGAGCCCGCGCGCGCCGCCTTGCTGCAAGTCGAACAGCGCGGCGGCAAAATGGCCGGTGTCGATGACCGAGCCGTAATAGTCCTCAAAAAGGGTCATGGGCTGGCCCGAGGCCATGGCACTGAAGGCCCAGGCGGCAAAACCGCGCCCGTCCGGGTGAAACCCGGCAATGGCGGTGCGCAGCACCAGTGCTTC
>JALWUB010000046.1 GCA_026993275.1 Robiginitomaculum sp.
CGCTCGGTATAGAGCATGTCCTGCACCTGCAGCCACATGGTGTCGTAATTTTCGAAATAGGCGGTGGCATCAGGGCCTATGGCGACACGGCGCAGCTTCTTGACCGGCAGCAGCGCCATGCGGCGCGCCTTGCGCACCGGCGCATAGTCCTCGATGTCCATGAGGTCGTCGCGGGTGATTTCACGGGCTGATTTGGGCATTGTCACAATCCATAGGCCATGGCCATGAGCTCGATCGGGTGTTTTGGCGGCGGCGCCGCATCGCCATTGTCTTCAAGCACCTGCACCAGATGCTTGCACGCCAGCGGACAGTCTGAGCACAGATGGGCATTGCCATCCCGCTTGATGATGCGCACCGCCGGCTTGGCCACCTCCAGCGCATAGGGCCGGGTCTTTTTCATGATCCCGAACGTGCCGCCATGGCCGGAACAGCGCTCGATGACATCGACCTTGGTTTCCGGGATCAGCCGCAGCATTTGCGCCGCCTTCGGCCCCATGTTCTGGGCCCGGGCATGGCAGGCCATGTGCACGCTGACCCCGCCCTCTATGGGCGACAGGCCCTCGGCCAGACCTTCCTTTCCGGCAATGTCGACAATGTATTCATCAATGTCGAACACCGCGCCGCTGAGCCGTTCGACGTCCTTGTTTTCTGGCAGAATCAGCGGCCACTCGAACTTGAGCATGAGCGAGCAAGACGCTGTAATCACAACTGGATCATAGCCCTTGTCAATCCATTCCGCAAACACGGCGGACACCTTTTGCGCCTGCTTTGCCACGCGCGCAATGTCCCCATGCTCGAAAAACGGCATGCCGCAGCAGCCCGGATCGATCACCGCCGTCTCGACCCCGTTATGGGCCAGAACCTTCAGCGCCGCCATGCCGGTTTCCGGCTTGTTGTAATCGCCAAAGCAGGTGGCGAACAGAACCGCCTTGCGCCCGTTCGCCGGGGCCTTGCTGTTGCGCGGCACCGCCGCCCGCGCCTGCTCCAGCAGCGTGTGCGCGGCATAGCGGGGCAGTTCGGCATCCTTGTCGATGCCGCTGACCGCTTCCAGCACGGCGCGGCCAATCTTGTCCTTGCGGCTGGACAGGGCATTGGCCAGCGGCGCCACCGGCCTGGCCAGCTTGCCATTGCGTTCGGTTTCCGCCAGTTGCCGCACGGTGAAGGGCGTCTTGCCAGCCCGGTCATCGGCGGCGCGGGCGCGCAGCATCAGATGGGGGAAGTCAAGATCAAACTCGTGCGGCGGCACATAGGGGCACTTGGTCATGAAGCACATGTCGCACAGCGTGCAGGCCTCGACCACCTTGCCATAGGCGCTCTTGGGCACGCCATCGAGTTCGCCGGTCGGCGACTCGTCGATCATGTCAAACAGGATGGGGAAGCTCTCGCACAGATTGAAACAGCGCCGGCAGCCATGACAGATGTCAAAGACGCGCTCCATCTCCGCTTCAATGGCGGCAGCGTCGTAATAGCTCTCGTCACGCCATGCAATCACATGGCGGATGGGCGCCTCGGCATGGCCCTCTTCGCCCTTTTCGCGCATACGTCCCCTCCCCGCATTGCAAAGGCCGCGACCGTCATGCCGGAACAGCCCGGCATGACGGCGTGCAGCATCAAAGCCCTAGAGCGAATTCAAGGCCCGGGTGAAACGCCCGGCATGGGACTTTTCCGCCTTGGCCAGGGTTTCGAACCAGTCGGCGATTTCGTCAAAGCCTTCCTCGCGGGCGGTCTTGGCCATGCCCGGATACATGTCCGTATATTCGTGGGTTTCCCCGGCAATGGCCGATTCCAGGTCTTCCTTGACATTGTGAATGGGCAGGCCAGTGGCCGGATCGCCCACCTCGGCGAGGTAATCAAGATGGCCAAAGGCATGGCCGGTTTCGCCTTCGGCGGTGGAGCGGAACACCGCCGCCACGTCGGGCTCGCCAGCGACATCGGCCTTTTGCGCAAAATAGAGATAACGGCGGTTGGCCTGGCTTTCACCAGCAAAGGCGTCTTTGAGGTTTTGCAGGGTCTTGCTTTCACTCAGTTGCATATCTAGTCTCCTCGACGGTTGGAATTGATGCGCGACTCGTGCGCTGGACTCCATAGTTAGTGGACCCTGCCGCACGGGTCAATCATTTTTAGAACGATTCTAAATTTATTTTTTCCAGCCGCTGATTTTCCTCCCCTCCCCCATCCCCAAGGGCATAGACGCACCATGAAGGCCGGCGAACAGACAGCACACCC
>JALWUB010000047.1 GCA_026993275.1 Robiginitomaculum sp.
CGCGAGGGCAAAAAGTGCAGCGCCGCGCGGCTGTCCAGCGGCGACGGCAAATCGCTGTCGATCCTGATTCGCTTGCGCGCCCGCTCTGCCCTGGGATCGGGGATCGGCACGGCGGCAATCAGGGCCTTGGTATAGGGGTGGCGGGCGTCTTCATAAATGGCGTCGCGGCTGGCGATCTCCACCACCCGGCCCAGATAGAGCACCATCACCCGGTGCGAGATTTCACGCACCACGGCCAGGTCATGGCTGATGAAAATCATCGACAGCGCGAATTTTTTCTGCAGTTCGATCAGCAGGTCGACAATTTGCGCCTGCACCGACACATCCAGCGCCGAAACCGCCTCGTCGCAGATCACCAGCTTGGGCTGCAGCACCATCGCCCGGGCAATGCCGACGCGCTGGTTCTGGCCGCCGGAAAGCTCGTGCGGATAGCGGTTGATCATTGCCGGGTCGAGATCGACGCGGGCCATGATCTGCCGCACTTCGGCCATGCGGGCGGCGCGATCCATGTGCGGGCAGAAGGTCTTCAGCGGCTCGTCAATGGACTGGCCAATGGTCATGCGCGGGTCCAGCGAGGCCAGCGGGTCCTGAAACACGATCTGCAGATCGCGGCGCTCCTTGCGCAGCGCTTCCTTTTCGGCCTCGAGCAAATTCGCGCCCATCCAGCAGACGGTGCCGGCATTGACCGGCACCAGCCGCAGCAGCGCCCGCGCCAGAGTGGACTTGCCGCAACCCGATTCGCCGACAATGCCCAGGGTTTCGCCGGCATTGAGATCGAAACTGACGCCGTCAACGGCGCGCAGGGGCCGGGTCTTGGGAAACAGGCCGCCGCCAACGCGCACCGGAAAATACACCTTGATGTCCTCGGCCTTCAGAATGGGCGGCCGCCCGGGCTCTGGCGTGTAGGGCGGCAGGGAGACGCGCCCGGGCCGGTCCGGCCGGTCCAGGCGCGGCATCGCCTCCAGCAGCATTCTGGTATAGGCGCTTTTGGGCTTGTAGAAGACCTCGTCGGCGCTGCCCTCTTCCACATAGGCGCCCTTTTCCATGACATAGATGTAATCGCACATGCGCGCCACGACGCCCATATTGTGGGTGATCAGGGCGATGGCGGCGCCGGTGTCCTTTTTCAGATCATCCATCAGCTCGAGCACCTGCGCCTGCACGGTGACATCCAGCGCCGTGGTCGGCTCGTCGGCAATCAGCAATTCCGGCTGGCACAGCATCGCCATGGCGATCATCACCCGCTGGCGCATGCCGCCGGAGAGCTCGTGCGGGTATTGGCGCAGCCGCCGGGAGGCTTCGGGAATGCGCACCTTGTCGAGCCATTCCAGACACTTTTGCCGCGCCGCCTCGCCGCGCAGGTTTTCGTGAATTGCCAGCACCTCGGCCATCTGCGCGCCAATGCGCATGTGCGGCGTCAGCGAGGTCAGCGGGTCCTGGAAGATCATCGTCATGCGCGCGCCGCGCACGGTATTGAGCTGTTTGCGCGGCAGGTGGAGAATCTCCTGGCCGCGAAACCGGATCGCGCCCTCCGCCCTGCCGTTCTGCGCCAGCAGGCCCATGGCCGCCAGGAAGGTCTGGCTCTTGCCCGAGCCCGATTCGCCGACCACCCCAACGCACTGGCCCGGCTCGATGCGCAGGCTGACCCCCTTGACCGCCTCGACTTCGCCATCGGGGGTCTCGAACCCCACACGCAGGTTTTCGACTTCAAGAACCGGAGGGGGATTCGCCATGACTCAGTACCTTGGGCAAGAAAATCGCGTGCGCCATATTAACGCCGCAAAACGCCTTGACCAGTGATGGCGTGCACTCTCTTGCCCACGCTCTTGCTCAAGGCGCCATGCCGGCATCGGGCAAGTCCGCCGCGGTTTGCTCGATGATGTGCAGGGCCACGCGGCGCAGCGCCTCGCGCTCGTCGGCGCCTTCGGCCAGGGCCGCCTCGAAGACCGCCAATTGCTGGTCCGCCGAGGTGCCGCGCTGGACGATCTTGCGCGCATGATGAACCTCTGCGAGACAGTCCAGCGCCACCGCGTCTTCCTCGATCAGCTCCAGGATTTCCTCCAGCAGCGCCGCAAAGGGCGTCTGCGCGCCGCGGCCCAGATCGACCAGGCGGCCGCTGACGCCAAAGCGCGAGGCCAGCCAGCGGTTTTCCTGCACCAGCAGGCGCGGATAGACCCGCCATTTCATGTTGGCCCGGCGCAGCCGCGCCAGCATGCGCA
>JALWUB010000048.1 GCA_026993275.1 Robiginitomaculum sp.
GGCATTGGCAATGGCGCCAATGGCGGTGGCGGCGAGGGCGGGTTTGCGACCGGCGACAGCAACAATCCCGGCGGCATCTTTCCCGGCTTCAACTTTGTCCTGCGCAAGGGCCAGAGCGCCCGCTTCGCCCTGGATGCGCTGGACAGCATCACCGACCTGAAGGTGGTTTCGGCGCCCTCCGTGGTGGTCCTCGACAACCAGCCGGCGCATTTGCAGGTCGGCGACCAGGTGCCGGTGATCACCCGCCAGTCGACCGATGTGGTCAATGTCAATGCGCCGCTGGTCAATTCGGTGGAGTTCAAGGACACCGGCGTCATTCTCGATGTCACCCCCAGGGTCAGCTCCACCGGCATGGTCACCATGGATGTCCGCCAGGAGGTCAGCAATGTCTCGACCACCGCATCCACCGGGGACCTGACCCCGACGATTTCCAAGCGCGTGCTGGAAAGCACGGTGGCAGCGCGCGACGGCCAGACCATCGTGCTCGGCGGCCTGATCAGCGATTCGCGCCAGAAGGGCACCAAGGGCCTGCCGCTGCTGTCGTCCATTCCCGGCGTGGGCGATGCCTTTGGCGGCCATGAAACCACCACCAAGCGCACCGAGCTTCTGGTGTTTCTGACCCCGCGCGTAATAGACCCAGACAAGGGCGCGGAAGCCATTCTGAACGAATTGCGCGACCGCATGATCCTGATTTCCCGCGAGGCGAAAAGGTCCCGGGGCACGGACGGGGCGGATGGCGGCAAGGCTGGCAGCGTGTCCGGCTCCTGATGAACGCAGGTCTTGAAGGCTGGCTTGGCGTGTTTCTGGTGCTGGCCAGCCCCTTTGCCGGCAGTTTTGTCAGCGCCAGCGCACGCGGCTGGCCGGATCCGGGCAATCTGTCCATGGGCCGGTCGCGCTGCGCCGCCTGCGGCCGGGCCTTGCGCCCTTCCGAGCTTGTCCCCCTGTTCAGCTTTCTCGTGCAAAGGGGCCGCTGCATGGCCTGCGGCGCGCCGATTGCGCGCCAGCATTTCGTGGCCGAACTGGCCAGCATGCTGATTGCCATTGCCGCGGTGCTGGTGTTTTCAGGCTGGATGATGCTGGCAGGCGTCCTCTTTGGCGAAATGCTGCTGTTCGTGGCGCTGGTGGACAGCCGCACGCGCCTGATCCCCGATGGCGCCGTGGCCGCCTTGCTGGCCTCCGGCCTGCTGCTGGCTTTCTTGCGCGCGGGCCCTGGCGGTCTTGCGGGCGCGCTGGCCGGTGCGCTCGCCGGTTATGGCGCCTTCTGGCTGGTGGCGTTTCTTTACCGGGTGTTGCGCAAACGCGAAGGCCTCGGCCTGGGCGACGCCAAGCTGCTCGCGGCCGGAGGCGCCTGGTGCGGCCTGCCGGCCCTGCCCTGGATCGTGCTGCTCGCCGCATCGGCCAGCCTGGTCGCGGCTGTGCTGATGCACAGGCGCCGCCTGCACGGCGAGACCGCCCTGGCCTTCGGCCCGGCCCTGGCCGCCGCAATCTATGGGGTCTGGCTGTGGAGCGGGGTTTACAGCTATGCTTGAAATTACCACCATCGCGCTCAAAAGCCAGTTATGAACAGGTACGCTTCATGCCCGCCGTGACAACCATTATTCCAGCCGGAAAGGCAAACACCTACACACCTCCGGGTGATGAACCAAAAACGGTCATCGTCCTGGGCGCTGCCCGCGGGGGCACCTCCATGGTGGCCGGGCTGGTGCGCATGATGGGGATTCCCATGGGCGAGAGAATCGATCCGCCAAGCAATGAAGACCTGGACTTTATTGAAGGCAAGGAACCGCTGCCCGCCGCCCCTGACCCAAAGCACCCCGAGCACAAAAGGGTGTGGGAAAGGTTGCTGGGCCTGGTGAATGCGCGCAACCAGAAATACAAGGACTGGGGCTGGAAAGACCCTTTGGCATTCGTTTATATTGTGCCGCTGCTCACTCACCTGCGCAATCCGCATCTTGTTGTCGTTTTTCGTGACCTGTTCTCGATTTCCGCCCGTGAATTCATTGAAACCGGCGAAGGCAATCTTGAGACCTTCATGCGGGCACAAAGAAATTATGCCTGGCTGCTGGAGGTTCTGAAACGGCGTGATGCTCCGGCTCTGATTACCGGTTATGAAAAGGCCGTGCTTTATCCCGGGGACTATGCAAAGGATCTCTGCGCTTTCCTGGGATATGCCCCCACCAGCGATTTCCTTGATAAGGCCGTGCACTACATCACACC
>JALWUB010000049.1 GCA_026993275.1 Robiginitomaculum sp.
GGGGCTATTTCAGCGCCCCCGAGAACAGCTTTCCGCCGGAATTGCTGGACGCGCTGGTGCGCGAAGCCCGCCTGCCGGGCATTTTGGGCAATTGCCATGCGTCCGGCACCGAGATCATCAAGCGCCTAGGCGAAGAGCATGTGCGCACCGGCAAGCCGATCGTCTATACCAGCGCGGACTCCGTCCTGCAGATTGCCGCCCACGAGGGCAGTTTTGGCCTGGAACGGCTGTATGACGTCTGCCAGATCGCCCGCAAACTGGTGGACCCCTACAAGATCGGTCGGGTCATCGCACGGCCTTTCGAGGGCGATGCTGCCGAGAATTTTACCCGCACCAATGGCCGTCGCGATTATGCGGTGCCGCCGCACATGCCGACCTTGCTGAACCGGGTCAGCGAGGCCGGGCACGAGGTCATTGCCATTGGCAAGATCTCCGACATTTTTGCAGGCTCCGGCGTCACCCAAAGCATCAAGGCCTATGGCAATGCGGCGCTCATGGACGCCACCCTGAACGCCCTGGACGAAGCGCCGGAAAACAGCCTGGTCATGACCAATTTTGTCGATTTCGACATGCTCTATGGCCACCGCCGCGATGTGGCAGGCTATGCCGCCGCGCTGGAAGCCTTCGATGCGCGCCTGCCCGAGCTTCAAACCAAATTGCGCGAGGGCGACATGGTGGTGCTGACCGCCGACCATGGCTGCGACCCCACCTTTCCGGGCTCAGACCATACCCGCGAGCATGTGCCGGTGCTGGCCTTTGGACCCAGGGTGAAGCCTGGACCATTAGGAGCCAGGCAGACCTTTGCCGACATTGGCGAAACGGCGGCCGAGTGGCTGGGCGTTGAGGGCTTTGGCACAGGGCAAAGCTGGCTGTGAGCCTGCCGCTGGTTGACCTGCACTGCCACATTGAGGGGGCAGCGGACCCGGCCTTTGTGCGCGCCTGCGCCCGGCGCAACCGCGTCACCTTGCCAGACGGCCTGTTTCGCGCCGATGGCGCCTGGGCCTGCAACGACTTTCTGCACTTTCTGCGCACCTATGAGAGCGCCTGCACGGCCATTCGCACCGCCCGCGACTATGCCGATCTGACCTATGGCTATTTCAGCCGCGCGGCGGCCAGAGGCCTGATTTATGGAGAACTTTTCATCTCCTCCGTGCATCCGGCAGAGGTGGGTCTGTCATATCCGGACTTTCTGGACGCGATCGAAGACGGTTATCAGCGCGCCCGCACCGAAACCGGTGTAGAGGGCCGTTTCATCCTGACCGCCATCCGCCATCTTGGGCCCGGGAGGGCCGGACAGACCGCGCAGCTGGCGCACAAGCACCCGCACAGGCTGGTCACCGGTTTTGGCATGGCGGGGGATGAAAACCAGTTCGCACCCAAGGATTTTGCCCGCGCCTTTGCCATTGCCCGCGACGCCGGTTTGCAGCTCACCGTGCACGCGGGCGAGGTCTGCGGCCCGCACAGCGTGCGCGCCTGTCTTGATGCCTTGCGCCCTGCCCGCATCGGCCATGGCGTGCAGGCCATTCAAGACGCCGCTCTGGTCACGCGGCTGGCGGATGAGGGCGTGGCGCTGGAAGTCTGCCCCGGCTCCAACATCGCCCTTGGGGTGTATGATTCATACGAAGCCAGCCCGCTGGCGCGCCTGCGCGCGGCCGGGGTCAGGGTGGCCCTGGGCGCGGACGACCCGCCCTATTTTCATACCGATATTGCCAATGAATATGCCCGCGTGCAGCAGGCGTTCGGCTATGACGATGCCAGCATGCTGGCCATCTCCCGCGATGCCATCGCAGCGGCCTTTTGCGATCCGACAACCAGAACGGCGCTCTTGCAACGGCTTGACGAGGCGGCCTTGTGAGCCTGAATCTGGAAGGCCTGCAAAGGCGGGCCTTTGCGCCCTGCGCCGTCATTCCTCGCCGAGATAGTCGGTGTGAAACGCCGCCGCCTCTTCGGGCGCTTCCAGCGGCATTTCATCCTCGCTCATCTGGTCTGACGGGGTCGGCACGGTAAAGCCGGGCGGCACGCGGCTGTCCAGCAGGCCGGCCGCCTTGAGTTCGTCCTTGCCGGGCAGGTCATCAATGCGCTCCAGACCGAAATGCACCAGAAAATCATCCGTGGTGCCATAGGTGACCGGGCGGCCCGGCGTGCGGCGGCGGCCGCGCAGGCGCACCCATTTCATCTCCATCAGCAGGTCCAGCGTGCCCTTGGACACGGCCA
>JALWUB010000050.1 GCA_026993275.1 Robiginitomaculum sp.
ATGATCCGGCCTTCATTCGCGCCTATACCAATTATTGCATCTGGATGATTGACCGGTTCAGGCCGGACTATGTGCTGAGCGCCATAGAAAGCAATGACCTGCTGAAGGAAAACCCGGCCGCATGGCCCGCCTTCGACCGCTTTTCCCGCGCCGTCATGGCCAATCTGAAGGCGCGCTATCCCGGCATCCTGTTCGGGGAATCGCTTGCCCTGCACACCTTCATGAACACGGACGGGCCCGGGCCGTCACGCGCATACAGGGATGCCATCAAGGCCCATATCCGCGATTTTGACTTTGCCGGGATCAGCTATTACCCGTTCCTTCATGGCGCCTTTGCCCCGGCACAATGGCAGCAGGCCTTTGATTTCATCCGCGGCTGGACCCGCAAGCCGCTGGCGGTGACCGAAACCGGGCAGCCGGCGCAGCGCCTGCGGGTCAAGACCTGGGGGCTGGACCTGCCCTTCAGCGAAGCGGACCAGGCCGCCTATGTCTGCACCCTGATGCGCAATGCGGTGCGCGGCGAATACCGCTTCGTCATCTGGTTCGAGGCGCGCGACATTGACCGGCTGATCCCGGCCTTGCCGCGGAGCATACGGGACCTGGCCCGCCTGTTCCGGGACATGGGGCTGGTGGACGAAACCGGCCGCGAGCGCGAGGGCCTGCGCGTCTGGCGCGGCGAATCCGCCGCCTGTGCCTGGTGACCCGCGTCTGGCGCGGATCTAGCGCGCCAGACCAGCCCCGCCTCAATAGCGGTAATGATCGGCCTTGTAGGGCCCCTCGACGGGCACGCCGATATAGGCGGCCTGTTCCGGAGTCAGCCTGCTCAAGTGCGCATTGATCTTGTTCAGATGCAGGCGCGCGACCTTTTCGTCGAGATGCTTGGGCAGGGTATAGACCTGGTTGGTGTATTTTTCGTGGTGGTTCCACAACTCGATCTGCGCCAGGGTCTGGTTGGTGAAGCTGGCCGACATGACGAAGCTGGGGTGGCCGGTGGCATTGCCCAGATTGACCAGGCGGCCCTCGGACAAGAGGATGATGCGCTTCTTGTCGGGAAACTCGATCAGGTCAACCTGCGGCTTGACATTGGTCCATTTGTAATTGCGCAGCGCCTCGACCTGAATTTCATTGTCGAAATGGCCGATATTGCACAAGATCGCCATATCCTTCATGGCGCGCATGTGCTCCAGCGTCACCACGTCCTTGTTGCCGGTGGCGGTGACGACGATGTCGGCCTGCGGCGCGGCTTCCTCCAGGGTTTGCACGGCAAAGCCGTCCATGGCCGCCTGCAGGGCGCAGATCGGGTCGATCTCTGTAACAATGACGCGGGCGCCGGCGCCGGCCAGTGACGCCGCCGAGCCCTTGCCGACATCGCCATAGCCACAGACCACGGCGACCTTGCCGGCCATCATCACGTCGGTGGCGCGGCGGATGCCGTCCACCAGGCTTTCGCGGCAGCCATACTTGTTGTCAAACTTGGACTTGGTCACCGAGTCATTGACATTGATCGCCGGGGCCTGGAGCGTGCCGGCCCTGGCCATGTCGTAAAGGCGCAGCACGCCGGTGGTGGTTTCTTCCGAAATGCCGCGGATCTGTTCCATGATTTGCGGATACTTGTTGTGCAGATGCGCGGTCAGGTCGCCGCCATCATCGAGCACCATGTTGGGCGTCCAGCCATCGGGGCCCTCAATGGTCTGCTCGACGCACCACCAGTATTCTTCTTCCGTCTCGCCCTTCCAGGCAAACACCGGAATGCCGGCCGCGGCAATGGCAGCGGCGGCCTGATCCTGGGTCGAGAAAATGTTGCACGACGACCAGCGCACTTCGGCGCCCAGGGCGATCAGGGTTTCGATCAGCACCGCCGTCTGAATGGTCATGTGCAAACAGCCGGCAATGCGCGCGCCCTTGAGCGGCTGCTCCTTGGCGTATTCCTCGCGGGTCGCCATCAGGCCGGGCATTTCCACCTCGGCCATGCCAATCTCCTTGCGGCCCCAATCGGCCAGAGAGATGTCCTTGACCTTGTAGTCAGTCTTCGTCGTCATGATGTCGTATTCCAGATTTTGCGGCATAAGACCAAGCGCCAGGGAAAGCCGTCATCCCGTCGCGCGCGGGCACCGGCCCGCTTCACCCGCGCCTATAGCAATGCCGGTGGGCGCTGGCAAGGCGATATAAAGATATCTTTATATCTTCTGGCAGCCCGC
>JALWUB010000051.1 GCA_026993275.1 Robiginitomaculum sp.
CACCGGCCGCGCCAATGGGCTGGCCGAAGAGGCCATCCGCAATGGCGTGATTGCGGACTTGCAAGACTATGCGGACATGCGCCGGGAGGTCCGCTATGGCGCTGCCAGCCGGGTGGATTTCGTGCTTGGCGGCGCGGGGCGGCGCGATTGCTATGTGGAGGTGAAAAGCGTCACCCTGTCGCGCACGCCGGGCCTGGCGGAGTTTCCCGACTCGGTCAGCGCGCGCGGCGCCCGGCACATGAACGAGCTGGCGCAGATGGCGGCGCAAGGCGCGCGTGCCATGGTGCTGTTCGTGGTCCAGCGCGGCGATTGCCGGCGCCTTGCCATCGCCGCCGATCTTGACCCGGCCTATGATGTGGCGCTGCGGCGGGCCCGAAAGGCGGGGGTGGAAATGCTGGTCCATGGCTGCACCGTTTCGCCAAGGGAAATTTACGTCTCACAGGCTCTGGCGCACGATTGAAACCGCTCATTCGCGGCGCAACAGGCCGCTCAGACCGCCCGAGGTCATCAGCGCCACCTCGCCCAGGGCCAGCGGCAAGGGCACTTGCGGCGGCGCGGCGATATAGACCGGCGTCCATCTGGGCGCAAACTTGTTCTTGAAGCGGCGCAAGCCCTCAAAACCATAAAGCCGGTCGCCGTGATTATAGACGAAGGCGCCAAGGCGCGCCGCCCAGGGCGCCAGAGCGCGCTGCTCCAGCCCGGCCAGGGGCGCCATCGCCAGGTCCAGCACGCCGTAACCGTTCTGCTGTCCCCACAAGGCCAGTTCGATGAAAAGATATTCCATCACATGGGCCGGGGCCTGTTCGCTCTGGCGCATCATGTCAATGGCCAGTTCGGCCTTGTCGTGGGTGCTCATGATGTTGGAAAAGGCGACGATGACGCCATCGCGGCGCACCAGCGCTACCGGGAAATTGCGCACATAGTCCGGAGAAAACCGGCCCAGGGAAAAGCCCTTTTCGGCGCCCTGGTGGCGGCTCAGCCAGTCATCGGAAATGGCCTGCAGGCGGGGCATGAGCGGCGCCAGTGCGCCGGGCATGACAATCTCGAAACTGCAGCCCTCGCGCTGCGCCCGCCGCAGCGCCTGGCGCAGGCGCGCCCGCCTGGGCCCCTGCAGGGAAAAGCCGGGCAGGTCTATCAGCGCGGTTTCGCCGATTTTTTGCACGCTCAGGCCGGTTTCCGCCGCCAGCGGCAAAAAGTCCTCATGCACGCTGTAAAACACCGCCCTGGCGCCATAGAGGTCGGCCTGTTCGCGGAACGCCCAGACCAGTTCGCGCCATTCCGCGCGCTTGCCCACCGGGCCGCCAAGAGCAATCCAGGAACGGCGCCAGGTGCCATACATGACAAAGCTTTCGCCGCTCTGGCTGAAGATGAACTGCTTGTCGCCCAGCAGAGCCAGGCAGGACTGGGCATGGGCATGCTCGGCATGGGCCAGTATGGTTTTCACCCGGGCCATGGTGGCGGCATCGTTCATCGCGGCCCGGGGCTGCCGGTGCGGGCGCAGCAGCCGGCTGGCGAGATACAGCACCGCCAGTGCCGCCATGCCGGCGCTGGCGCGCAGAAAGCGCGGCGCATCGCCATTGAGGGAAAAGCTCCACCACAGATCATCGCGGTATTCCACATGGCGGAAGGAGAAAAATCCAAGCCACAACACCGCCAGCACGGTCACGGCAATGGCCAGCAGCCAGCCCGGCGTCAGGCGCATGTCCATCAGGGGCGACTTGCGGTAAAAGGCGGGCCTTGAGAGCCACAGCACCAGCGTTGCCAGCCCCAGCAAGGCGGCCTCGCCAAAGCCGTCGCCCTTGAGCAGGGTCAGCACCGTGCCCGCGGCCAGCAGCAGGACAGCCAGCAGCCAGGCGCCGTTCAGCCGCCGCGCCAGGCCCGCCGAGACGATCAGCAACAGCATGCCGATGATGGACGCCAGAAAGTGCGACACCTCGATGACGAGAAGCGGAAACAGCCGCTCCAGCGCCTGCAGGTGGCTGGCCATGGCCGGGGTCATGGCCGCCGCCAGCATCAACGCCCCGGCGCCAAAGCCGATGAGACTGAACAGCATTGGCGCCACCGCGCGCATGAAGGCATCCAGGCCCCGCCCGGCGCCCTTTTGCGCCAGCGCCGTGGCCAATGCGCCAAGCACAAGCGGCAAGGCAAAATAGAGTGCCCGGTAACCGGCAAGGGCCGCGGCCACGGCCGCCGGATCAGTGTGGGGCAGCACAATCAGGATAACCGCATCAAAGACCCCGAGCCCCGCGGGCAGATTGCTCAGCACCCCGGCCAGGCTGGCCAGGGTGAAAAGCGGCACGAAGGCCGCAAAGCCGGCCGCGGACGGATCGGGCAGCAACACATAAAGCACCAGCGCCATGGCGCTCCAGTCGGCCATGCCCAGCAGCAGGCGCAGCACGGCGGTGCGGCGCGCGGGGCCAGAGCCGGGGGTCTTGACAACGGAACGGGCCAGCCTTGCGCTCAGCATCAGCGCCAGCGCCAGCAGCAAAAGCGCCGCAAGGCCGGCAATGACTGGCGGCAGGGGCGCCCGCGCCAGCAGACACAGCGCCGAAACCGTCAGCGCCCCGGCAAACAGGGTCAGGGCGTCAAGCTGGCGCACCGCCTTGCTTTGCGCCGCGCTCAGGCCAAGGCTTTGATAAAAGCCGCGGCGCACCTGGCCACCGCTCAGAAACCCGGCACCGAGAGCATTGGAGACGGCAAAGGCCATGGCCGCGTCCGGAGCGATCTTGCGCCAGGGCTGCGGTGCGCCGATATCGCGCAGCGCCAGCACATCATACGCGCTCAGGCACGCATAGCTGACGATAACCGCGGCAAGGGCGGCGGCAAGCTGGCTCGGCGCCAGCGCCGCGAAGGCCGCGCGCAGGGCGCCGCGCGGCAGGCCGCTCAGATGCGCCTGCACCACGGCCACGGAAGCGGCCAGCACGGCCAGGGTCAGGACAATGGCGAGGCCCGTGCGCCACGGGGCAGGCAGCCATGGCCATGTGTCCCTGGCAGAGCGTGCAGCGTGCGGCGGTGCGGCCATGCGTCATCCCTTGCGCGTCAAAGCCGCCATCCTGCCACACGGCCCGGGCCGGGTGAACAGAAAACCCTGCATGCCCCAAAGACAGCCGATCAGAACATTTCCAGCGCCACAGCCGTGGCTTCGCCGCCGCCAATGCACAGGGAGGCCACGCCCTTTTTCAGGCCGCGCTGCTGCAAGGCGGCCATCAGGGTCGCCATGATGCGGGCGCCCGATGCGCCGATGGGGTGGCCAAGGGCACAGGCGCCGCCATTCACGTTCACCGCGTCATGGGAAATGCCCAGCTCCTTCATGGCGATCATCGGCACCACGGCAAAGGCTTCATTGATCTCCCAAAGATCGACATCGTCAACGGCCCATCCGGCCCTGGCCAGCGCCTTTTGCATGGCCTGCACCGGCGCCGTGGTGAACCATTCCGGCTCGTGCGCGTGCGCCGCCGTGGCAACAATCCTGGCGATCGGAGTCAGGCCGCGTTTTTGCGCTTCGCCAAGACGCATCATCACCAGCGCCGCAGCGCCATCGGAAATGCCCGAGGCATTGGCCGCGGTCACCGTGCCGTCCTTGCCAAAGGCCGGGCGCAGATGCGGGATCTTTTCCGGCCGGGCGCGGCGCGGCAACTCGTCAGCCTCGACCGTTTCCTCGCCCTTGCGGGTCTTGATGGTGACGGCCGCGGTTTCACGGGAAAACCGGCCCTCTTCCTGTGCCGCCTTGGCGCGGGACAGGGTTTCCAGGGCATAGGCGTCCTGGGCTTCGCGGCTGAACTGGTATTTCTCCGCCGCCATGTCGGCAAACTTGCCCATGGGCTCATGGGCATAGGCATCCTCAAGGCCATCCAGGGCCATGGAATCATAGATTTTGGTATGGCCGTATTTGCGGCCCTTGCGTTCTTCGGGCAGCAGGAAGGGCGCATTGCTCATGCTTTCCATGCCGCCGGCAATGATGACATCCGCCTGGCCTGCACTGAGCGCATCATGGGCCATGATCGCCGCCTGCATGCCCGAGCCGCACATCTTGTTGAGCGTCGTCGCTTCCACATGGATGGGCAGACCGGCCTTCAGCGCCGCCTGGCGCGCCGGGGCCTGGCCCTGGCCGGCCGGCAGGACGCAGCCCATGAAGGCCTGCTGCACCGCCTCGCCCTCCAGCCCGGAATCCTCGAGCGCGCCCCTGATCGCCACCGCGCCCAGCTCATTGGCACTCAGCGAAGACAATTCGCCCAAAAGCGCGCCAATGGGCGTGCGCGCATAACCAACAATAACAACGGGATCAGAAGCCTGGGTCATGGCCAATTCCTTTGCAGATGCAACATGAAATGATGCGCCGCACCATGCGCGGGCAAAGCCGGGCCGTCAAGCGCCGCGGGACACCGGCGCGCCAGGCGCGTTACTTGACCTCGAAGGTGATCTGCATGTTGACGCGGTAGGTGTCGATGACGCCATCCTTGACGGTCACGGAGAAGTTGTTGACGCTGGCCGAGCGCACATGCTTGACCGTTCTGGCAAAACGGCCAACGCCCTGGGCAATGGCCTGTTCGAAGGATTCGGTGGAATCCGCCAGGATCTGCGTGGATTTCAGTATCGTCATGGTCTGTGCTCTCCCCTGTTGCCGCCGCGCCCGGCGCCCGGCGCGGTTCTGGTGAACGCTATTTCGACTTGGTGATGCCCAGCATGTCGAGAGTCATCCTTTCGTAAAACGGCTCGGCAATGCCGCGGCGCACCTTGCTCAGGAAAAACTTCTCGAAGGCGATCTTGCCCAAATGCACCCATTTGCCTTCCGAGGCCCAGTTGACATTGCGCGGCGGGATTTGCGGCATGGCGACGAAGGCAACGCCGCCATCGCCAAAGTCGGCCAGGCAGACGGCATTCCACGAGCCTTCATAGGTCGGTTCCTTGCCGTCCAGCAGCGCCCGGATATTGTGCGCCGTGGCGCGCACCATGCTTTCGATCATGAAGCCGGTCTTGGGCACGCCGACCGGCACCGGTGTTGGCCCCACCGGCGGAATGGCAATGCACACGCCGACCGAAAAGATGTTGGGATAGGCGGTGTTGCGCTGATGGTTGTCGACGGTGACGAAGCCGCGCGGATTGACCAGGCCCTTCAGCCCCATCAGCGGCTTGATGCCGCGAAAGCCGGGCAGCATCATGCTGTACTTGAAGGGCAGTTCGTGGGTGGCCTTGACCGAGCCATCTTCGTTGATGGCCTCGACGATCATCAGCCCGTCCTCGACCTTGCTGACCCGGGCGCTGGTGATCCAGTTGATGTGCCGGTTGCGCATCTCGGATTCCAGCATGCCCTTGGTGTCGCCCACGCCGCCAAGGCCGAGATGGCCGATATAGGGCTCGGCGGTGACGAAGGTCATCGGCACGCGGTCGCGGATCTTGCGCTTGCGCAAGTCGGTGTCCATGATCATGGCAAATTCATAGGCCGGGCCATAGCAGGATGCCCCCTGCACCGCGCCGACGACCACCGGGCCCGGATCCTCGACGAATTCGAGCCATTTTTGCCGCGCAACCTCGGCATGATCGGTGGTGCAGATGGACACCGTGTGGCCGTCCGGGCCCAGGCCCTCGATCTCGTCAAAGGCCAGTTCCGGGCCGGTGGCAATGACCAGATAGTCGTAGGACACGCTCTGGCCGTCACTCAGGGTGATGGTGCTGTTGTCCGGATCGAGGGCGGTTGCCGCGGCATGGATGAAGCCGATGCGGCGGCGCTTGAACATCGGCGCCAGCTCGACCTTGATCTGCTCCGGCTTGCGCCAGTCCACCGCCACCCACGGGTTGGAGGGGGTGAAGTTGAAGGTCGGCGAATCGCAGACCACGGTGATCTCGTCCTGGCGCCGCGCCTGGTTGCGCATTTCCAGCGCCATCGGCACCCCGCCAAGTCCCGCACCCAGAACAACAATATGAGCCATGACCGCCCCCAATCCTGTGGTTGTTGATGGGGGTCAGAATAAACGCCTTTAGGGTGCAACAGGCAAGAGGGGAAACGGCCAAATTGCCCGAAAGCGGGCGTTATTGCACCATCATCGGGTGCGTTGCGGCAATCCAGCCGCCGCCGAGAACCCGCTCGTGCGGCGCATCGGCGTCATAAAATACGCAGGCCTGGCCCGGCGCCACGCCCAGATCGCCCGCCTCGATGCGCACCCGCACGCCATCCCCCTCCACGCGCTCGACATGCGCCGCCATGGGCGGGCGGGTGGAGCGCACCTTGACCGCCAGGCGCTCGCCGGTGCGCGGACCCGCCGGATCATCGCCCAGCCAGTTGATGCCGCGCAGGTCCACGGCGCCGGTCAGCAGCGCCTCGCGCGGGCCGACGATGACGCGCGCTGCCGCCGCATCCAGCCTGACCACATAAAGCGGCGCGCCGGTGGCAATGCCGAGGCCGCGGCGCTGGCCCACGGTATAGTGAATGACGCCCTTGTGATGGCCCAGCACGCGGCCGTCGATATGGACAATCTCGCCCGGGCGCACAGCGCCGGGGCGCAAACGCTCGACAATGGCGGCATAATTGCCATCGGGGACGAAACAGATGTCCTGGCTGTCGGGCTTGTCCGCGGCGCTCAGGCCGAGGCCGGCGGCCAGGGCGCGCACCTGCGCCTTGCCGAGTCCGCCCAGCGGAAAGCGCAGGAAGTCAAGCTGTTCGCGGGTGGTGGCAAAGAGAAAATAGGACTGGTCCTTGGCCGCGTCGGCGGCACGGCGCATCTGCACCCCGTCCGGCGTGCGCACCCGCTGCACATAATGGCCGGTGGCCAGGGCCTGGGCGCCCAGCTCCCGCGCGGTGCGCAACAGGTCGGCAAATTTCACCGTCTGATTGCAGCGTATGCAGGGAACGGGCGTCTGGCCCGCCAGATAGCTGTCGGCGAACTCTTCCATGACGCTGTGGGCAAAGCGGCTTTCATAGTCGAGCACATAATGTGCAAAGCCCAGGCGCTCGGCCGCCATGCGGGCGTCGTGAATGTCATCGCCTGCGCAACAGGCGCCCTTGCGCGCCACCGCCGCGCCATGGTCGTAAAGCTGCAGGGTGATGCCGACCACATCATAGCCCGCCTGGTGCAGCAGCGCCGCGGTGACGGTGCTGTCAACACCGCCGGACATGGCCACGACAATGCGGATCCTGGCGGGATCGCCCGGCGGCAGATCCAGCACCGCAGGGTCGAGGGCGCGCGCGCGGGCGCGCTCCAGAACATTGCTCATTTCGGTCTCCAGCGGGTTCAAGGGCCCGTGCAAACAGGAACGTCCTCTTAAGCGCTTTGCCGGCCTGTGAAAAGGGCAGCGCGCAGCGGGGCACACTGCCGCAGGGGCTTGCGTCTGCGCGGCGGCATCCCAGCTAACAGGAAGAGAAAACGACAGGAGGAGCGCATGATTGCCTACACAACCACGCCGGACAGCCCGGTTCTTGGCTTCAAGGTGGATGGCACGCTCAGCGCCGAAGACTATGAACAGGTGCTGATGCCGGAAATTGAAAAGCGCATCAAGGCACAGGGCAAGGCGCGGGTGCTGATCGAATGGGGCGAAAACTTTTCCGGCTGGTCGCCAAAGGCCATGCTCGACGATGCCAGGCTCGGCTTTGCCCACTGGAATGATTTCGAAAAGCTCGCTCTGGTCGGCGCGCCCAAATGGGCCGGGTTTTTCGCCAGACTGTTCGACGCGGTCAGCAAGGGCGCGGTCAAGGTCTTTGACGCAGACCAGTATGAGGAGGCGCTGGCCTGGGCATCAAGCTAGGCTGGCTCCGCGCTGGCAAACGCCTGCCGCGGCAGGCCTTGAAAAAACAGTGCGGTGGTCAGGGCAGTGTGGCGAATCTGTGCATCCGCCGCCGCGGCCAGCACCGGCTTGGCGCGCCAGGCGAGGCCAAGGCCGGCGGCGCGGATCATGGCCGCATCATTGGCGCCATCGCCCAGGGCCAGGGCGTCCTGCGGGCCTAGCCCCAGGCGGGCGCAATGGTCTTCCAGGGCCCGGGCCTTGGCATCCCGGCCAAGCACCGGATCGGCGACCGCGCCGGTCAGCCTGCCATCCTCGATGATCAGCG
Organism: Robiginitomaculum sp.; assembly: GCA_026993275.1. Classification (GTDB taxonomy): domain Bacteria; phylum Pseudomonadota; class Alphaproteobacteria; order Caulobacterales; family Maricaulaceae; genus Robiginitomaculum_B. The sequence goes on from JALWUB010000051.1 coordinate 8,042, forward strand.
TGTTCGCCTGGTGGGCGGCAAAGCCGGTGCGCCCGGCAATGCGGCTGGTAAAAAAGGTGAAGCCGCCAGAGACCAGGGCGGTCATGGCGCCAAGGCGGCGCATGGTCTGCACCAGGGTGCGGGCGCCGGGATTGAGCGACAGGCGCTCTTCGTAACAGCGCTGCAACAGGGTTGCCGGCTGGCCCGCCAGCAGACGCACCCGGGCGCGCAAGGCGGCCTCGAAATCCAGCTCTCCGGCCATGGCGGCGGCGGTGATGGCGCGCACCTCTCCGCCAAACCCGGCCAGATCCGCCAGCTCGTCCAGACATTCCTCGCCAATGATGGTGCTGTCCATGTCGCACACGAGCAGCCGCTTGCGCCGGGCCTCGCCCCTGTGCAGGCACCAGTCCACCGCAAGGCCGTCCAGCGCCCCGGCCAGGGCGGCGCGGCTGGCGCTGCCGTGCAAGAGCAGCGCTTCACCTTCCGACAGAGTTGCCCTATGTTCAAACCCCAGCGCAGCGGCGCGGGCGCTGGCCTCTTGCAGCGCCGCATCGCCAAGCCGGGCAACAAGGATCAGGTCAGCGCTCATCGGGATCCGCCGCATGCAAACCAGGACGCCGCCCATCCTTCTCATTTACGGGCCGACGGCAAGTGGCAAAAGCGCCCTGGCGGTGCATTTGGCGCAGCGTTTTGGCGGCGAGGTCATCAATGCCGATTCCATGCAGGTCTATGCGGGCCTGCCGGTGCTGACCGCCCAGCCGGACGCGCAGGACCGCGGCGGCGTGCCCCACCATCTTTATGGCTGGCGCGATGCGGCCGCGCCATGCAGCGCCGGAATCTGGCAGCAG
>JALWUB010000052.1 GCA_026993275.1 Robiginitomaculum sp.
CCGAGCGCGCCATCAGCACCGCATAGCCGAGTGCAAACACCACAGCGAACAGCAACAGCCGCGGCCGGGCCGCCCGCACGGCATCCCTTTGCCCCCCTGAAAGCGAAAAAAGCTCTGCAACGTCAATATGTTCGACGTCCGCCAAAGGCACTGTAACGCGCCCGGAACGCATCAGTTGTGCGCCGTCCCTGCCGCCACCGGGGACGGCGTGAACCCGGGTCCGGCACCGGTTTCAAGGCGGGCGCTTTGCTGTGGCGCCAGCGCCTTGCGCCAGGCAAAATAGCGCAGTGTCATATCCTGCTCGGGAGCCAGCGGCCGCAAGCCCAGATGCTTGCGGGCCAGCGCCTCCAGCCTCTGCGGGCGCTCCATATAGGCCAGTTCGTCCTCGAGCTGGGCAATGCGCGCGCGCTCGTCGACAATGCCGCGCTGGATCATGGCGATGCGCTGCTGCGCGCTCTGCGCCTCGGTCTTGGCCACATAAAGCGCCATGGCGAGAACGGCGGTGATGGCGACAGCACAGGCGTAAAGCGCGCGGATCATGATTTTGCTCCCAGAGACTCAAGTGCCGGAATACCGGGAAAAACAGGACGGTCGGCGGCCAGGGCCGGCGCCGCGGTGCGGATGCCAAAGCGCAGGTGCGCCGAGCGGGCGCGCGGATTGGCGGCAATTTCCTCTGCCGTGGGCCTGATGGCCTTGCGCATCGGCAGGGTGAAGCGCGGCGCAAAGGCCTGCGCCGCCGCGCCGGGCAGATGCCGTGACGGCGCCGCCGGAGGTTCGGCGCGCTGGCGCAGGAACTGCTTGACCATGCGGTCCTCGAGCGAGTGAAACGCCACCACCGCCAGCCGCCCGGCGGGCGCCAGCAGGCGCTCCGCCGCCGCCAGTGCCCGCGCCAGCTCGCCAAGCTCGTCATTGACATAGATGCGCAGCGCCTGAAAGACGCGCGTCGCCGGGTGGATCTTCTGCCAGCCCGCCCCCAGCACCCTGGCCAGCAGGGCCGCCAGTGCGGCTGTGGTCGTGATCGGCGCACGGGCGCGCTCCTCGACAATCGCGGCCGCTGCCTTGCGCGCATGCTTTTCCTCGCCGAAGGTGCGGAAAATGGCGCTCAGCCCGGCCGCATCCAGCGTATTGACCGCATCGGCGGCGCTGGGCCCCGCCTTGCCCATGCGCATGTCGAGCGGGCCGTCATGCATGAAGGAGAAGCCGCGCTGCGGCTGGTCAATCTGCATCGAGGAAACGCCAAGGTCGAGCACCACGCCTTCGGCCTGCGCCCAGCCATGGGCATGGGCGGCCTCTTCCAGGTTGGAAAATGGCGTCAGCGTAAAGGCAAAGCGCCCGCCAAAGGCGGCCTTCAGGGCTTCGGCGCGCGGCCTGACCGCCGGATCGCGGTCCAGCGCCAGCACCTGCACGCCTTCCTGCTCCAGAAACGCCCGGCTGTAGCCGCCAGCGCCAAAGGTGCCATCGACAATGCGCTTGCCCGGCTGCAAGGCAAGGGCGTCGCAGACTTCGTGCAGCATGACCGGGACGTGGCTCACAGCTTCTTCCCCCTGGCCAGGGCGCGCAAGGACTCGCTGTCGGCCAGCAAGGCGCCCAGATCGGCCCCGCCGCCCATGCGCTCGGCCTCCGCCGGGTCCTGCAGGCGCTGGGCCAGGCGGGTGCGGATGTCGCGCAGCCGCGCCGCCTGGGTTTCGGCATTCCAGATCTGGAAATGGGAGTCACAGCCGACAAAGGCGCAGCGCCCCTCAATGCCGGCATGTTCGATGAACTCCCTTGGCAGGGTCACCCGCCCGGTGGAGTCAAAATCCAGCCGCCGGATCGAGCCCAGAACCGCCACCTCGAGATCCTTGCGCAATTGGTCATAGCGCGGCAGGTTGGCGATATCGATGCGGTATTGCTGCACAAAGCGCTCACCGCCGCCTTCCAGATAGCCACCCTCAAAGTGCGGAAACACATAGATCGCATCATAGGGATCATCGCGCAGCGCCTCGCGGTAGCTGGCCGGGACCGAAACCCGGTTCTTGGCGTCCACGCCATGCTCTGAAGTCGATAGAAACACGACCGCGACAACCCCCTTGCCGGTCCCCGGGGGGACCCATAATCAGAACTGGAAGGGCTCTGACGGCGCATTCCTGACCTGATCCTGATGCTCTATGGGATAACATGGGAATTGATGGGAAACAATGACGATAGTGCAAATCTTCAGGCTTTATTTACGCTTTTTCGCCTCTTTTTCAGAACGATAAGAGAACATTTGCGCGCACCGCCTTCCTATCCCAATTCGCCTGCGCCGTGAATCCTGCCTCTGCAGGGCGGGCGCGGCAGGACCGGGCCTGGGCTCGGCATGTTTGCATTGCTGTTGTGGCAAAAATCCCCTTGCCGTTTTCCCCTGGGGATAGCCGGGCCGTTTGAGATTCTGCAAAGGGCTTTCAGGGGGTGTGTGGGGCGCGCACGGTGGCATCCCTTGCACCGCTGAAGGGCGGCAAGGCTATGCAGGCCTTGATTCACAATCTCAGTCGTTCTTTGCAGAGCCCTTGTTGAGAGTCCCGCACATCCTGATTATGCGCTTGTGTGCAGGGGCGGGGACAGGCGCGGACTTGTCCCCGCATGTCATGGCTTGCCATGGCCCGAAATGGCTTGTCGCTGGCCAGAACTGGCGCCTTGGTGTCCGAAACTGGCCTGCACATGGCCTGGTGGATGGCCCGCTCGCGCCCAAAAACAGGACATGCAGGCCATGAGCAAGCCATGCGGCACCCTCACCCCCGGATCAAGTCCGGGAATGAGGCCGAGACCATGCCGCAGTGCTCCTCTCCCGCGTCACCCCGGCCCTCGCTTTCGCAAGGGCAGGCTGGCCGGGGCCCATTTTGATGCCTCAAGATGGATTCCGGCCGCAGCCTGCCCCGGACCACGATCCGGGGCCGGAATGACGATAACGGGGCCGCCTGTGCTCCGTATTCACTCAAACAGGACATGCAAACCATGGGCCGGGCCATGACGCTCTCCATCCTGCGACACCGCTCAGGGCATGCCCGGCACCCTCATGGTGAGCGTGTCGAACCATGGAGAGTGCGCAGCCCTTGCCGCCAGCACGGCCTTTCCCCCTGCGCAGCGGGGGAGGTGGGCGCGCAGCGCCCGGAGGGGGCGGGGCATGGCCGCTCCGCCTTCCCCCGCAAGCGGGAGAAGAGATAGCGCTCATTCCTCAACTTCGCTCAAAGCCTGCCCCGGACTTGATCCGGAAGTGAGGGAGCGAAGACCCGGGGTCCGCTATTCAGATGCCGGCTGTTCGGGCGCCCGCGGCCAGGTTTCCGAGCGGCACATGATGCCCATCATGCAGCCCGACATCTTGACCGTGTTGTCATCCAGCACGGTGACATAGCCCTGATAGATGCCGCCGCCCTTGGGGTCATACATCTTGCCCTTCCAGCGGTGGTCGTCCTTCTTGACCAGGTCGAACAGCATGTTGACGCCGACCACCGGGCCGCCGGTCTTCTTGTCCACGCCTTCGCCGGAAATCACCTTGCCGCAAAGCTTGTCTTCGCACTTGTAGAACTGCACCACCCAGCCTTCGGATGGCCGCGACCAGTTGCCCAGCGCCTTGTCGGCCAGATCGGCCCAGGCCGGCGCGGCGCCAAGAACGCCAAGCGCAAATGTTCCGGCCAGCAAAATGGATTTGAGTTTCATATTATGTCCTCCCCGACATGTTGATGCGGGCGCCCGTCTGCGCGGACGCCCCTTTATTCCTAGCATCTAATATAAGAAAACTCAAATATGCACCCGGCCTGCGCGGGAGCAAACCGGAGGATGAGCCGACCTGAAGGGGGGCAAGCCGCGCCCGCCCATGAATCGGGCGCCCGGCATCAGGCAATGCCGAGAAACACCAGCAGAGCCCGTTCAAGCCGGGTCATGTCCGGCGAGGCAAGACGGCCAATCCGTTTGCCAAGCCTGGCCTTGCGCACCGTGGTGATCTTGTCCACCATCAGGCGGGAAGGTTTTTCAAGACCATTGCGCTCATCAGGGTCAACCGTCAGGCGCAAAAGCGGTGCATCGGTTTCATCACTGGTAAAGACGCAAATGGTAATTGAAGCCGTGGCATCAAACCGGTCGTCCTGAATGATGACCGCCGGACGCGGCTTGCCCGCATAGCTGCGCCCGGCAGAAACGGTCCATATCTCGCCGCGCTTCATGGATCGCCAGGGTCTGAAACCGCATCAATGAAGTCCTGATCACGGGCCTCATGAGGCGAGCGGGCAACGGCCAGGGACTGGCAATGCGCCTGCCTGGCAAAGCGCGCCGAGCGGGTGTCAGGCACCCAGATCTGGAGGGGGCGCAGACCCTGGGCCCGCAACCGTTCGCGATGCGCCCGCACTTTTGCCGCAGACGAGGTTTTCCCGGATGATACAGCCATGGCCAATCTCCATAGTGGTTACATGTAACCTACATTATCGGCCAGTCAAAGGCAAGGCTGGACATTCTTTTTGATGTAACCTCAAAATGGCTAGCTTCCGGTGAAATCAGCCATCAAAGTGACTTTCGTGCAAATCCTCCACTGCACGAATAAGGGCCCCCTTTTCTTCCGTAGATAAATCTCTCCAGTCCCGATCTTCAAGCCCGGCGGCCATCGCATATAAAAGGTTTAAAGATGCATGCCCCTTTTTCCGGACACGCAAGAAAGCCATAACCGGACCCAAAGTCTTGAGATCTTCAACACCCCGGATACCCACGGCCTCAAGCATTTTCCATGATGCAGGCCCCAGATTGCGCAGTTTTCTTGCCATTTCAGGTCTTTTAACATCAAACCGGATAGTGGGGCCACCACCCGAATTCACCCCCCAAACGGGCTGCGCCCCGCATATTCCGCCACCTCGCCCAGTTCTTCCTCGATGCGCAAAAGCTGGTTGTATTTGGCCAGGCGTTCAGAGCGGCTCAAGGATCCGGTCTTGATCAGGCCGCCATTGGTGGCCACTGCCAGGTCGGCGATGAAGCTGTCGCAGGTTTCGCCGGAGCGGTGCGAGACCACCGTGTGATAGCGCGCCCGGTGCGCCATCTGCACCGCGTCCAGGGTTTCGCTCAAAGTGCCGATCTGGTTGAGCTTGATCAGCACCGCATTGGCGATGCCCGCCTCGATGCCGCGCCTGATGCGCTCCGGGTTGGTGACAAAATTGTCATCGCCAACGAGCATCAGCTTGCCGCCGAGCGCCCTGGTGAGCAGCGCCCAGCCGGCCTCGTCATTTTCGGCCATGCCGTCCTCGATGGCAATGACGGGAAAGCGCGAGGCCAGATCGGCCAGATAGTCGTTCATGCCCTGGGCATCGAGGCTGAGGCCCTCGCCCGCAAGCTCGTAACGGCCGTTTTTGTAAAACTCCGAGGCTGCGCAATCGAGCGCGATGGCGACATCATCGCCGGGAGCATAGCCCGCCGCCTCGATGGCCGAGACAATGTAGTCCAGCGCTTCGGCGGCGGAGCCGATATTGGGGGCAAAGCCGCCTTCATCGCCGACCGCGGTGCTGAGCCCGGCCTTTTTCAGCCGCGCCTTGAGTGCATGAAACACCTCCGCGCCCATGCGCAGGGCGTCGTGAAAGTCTTCGGCGCCCGCGGGCACGATCATGAATTCCTGAATGTCGATGGGGTTGTCGGCATGCTCGCCGCCATTGAGCACATTCATCATCGGGGTGGGCAGGACATGGGCATTGCTGCCGCCGATATAGCGGTAAAGCGGCAGGTCCCGCGACTGCGCCGCAGCGCGCGCCACCGCCAGCGACACGCCCAGAATGGCATTGGCGCCAAGGCGGCCCTTGTTGGGCGTGCCATCAAGGGCAATCATGAGCTCGTCAATGCGGCGCTGGTCTTCGGCGTCCAGACCGCCCAGGGCGTTGAAGATTTCCACATTGACGTTTTCGACCGCGGTCTGCACGCCCTTGCCGCCATAGCGGGCGCCGCCATCGCGCAATTCCACCGCCTCGTGGGTGCCGGTGGATGCGCCAGAGGGCACGGCGGCGCGGCCCATGGCGCCATCGTCGAGCACCACATCGACTTCCACCGTGGGATTGCCGCGGCTGTCGAGAATTTCGCGGGCAATAATGTCTTCAATCGCGGCCATGCCGTCCTCCATCTCTGTGCCCTTGCCGGATATGGCGAATGAACGGCCAGCGCAAGTCATTTGCGCGCAGAATCTGCATGGCAGGGGCGTCAGGCGTGGCCGCCGGGCTTGCCGCTGTTCCAGCGCCGCGCCTGGCGGGTGAGGAAATCCGAAAACGCCTTGACCCGCTTGGAGCGGCGCAACTCCTCCGGATAGACAAAATAGATGTCAAACTCGGGGCCTTGCGCCTCGGGCAGGATGCGCACCAGTTCGGAATTGCCGCTGGCGACATAATTGGGCAGGCCGGCAATGCCGCAGCCAGACTGCACCGCCTTCATGACACCGTAAATGTTGTCCAGGATCAGCGCCGGCTTGCGCGGATTGCCCGGATCGCGGCCAAAGGTGGCGAGCCAGTCCACATCACGCAGCGGGCCGGTGGCGCCATAAAGGATGATCGGGTGGTCATCCAGCTCTTCAATGCTGCGCGGCCCGCCCTTTTCGCTCAAATAGGCGCGCGAGGCATAAAGGCTCTGGCCGACGGTGAACAGCTTGCGCTGGACCAGGTCCGGCTGGGTCGGCCGGGCAAAGCGGATGGCGCAGTCCGCCTCCAGCTTGCCCAGGTCCAGATTCTGGTCCGACAGCATGAGATTGACGATGATGTCCGGATAGTCGCGCATGAACTCCGCCAGCCGCGGCGTCAGCCAGATCGAGCCCAGCGCCACCGAAGTGGTGATGCGCAAGGGGCCAAACGGCTTTTCGCGGCTGTCGCGCAGGCGCGACAGTGCCAGCGCCACGCGCTCGCCAATGCCGGCGGTGGTGTCGCGCAAAATGCGCCCCTGCTCGGTCAGCAGCAGGCCGCGCGCATGGCGGTGGAAAAGCGGCATGCCGAGGTCGTCTTCCAGCGCCGCAATCTGCCGCGACACCGCCGATTGCGACAGGTTCAGCCGCTCTGCCGCGGCGGTCAGCGAGCCGGTTTCCGCCGCTGCCTGAAAGGTGCGAAGCTTGTCCCAATCCATGCGCCAAGCTTGTGCCGTGCGCGGGCAAAGGTCAAGGCGCCCGGCGCTGGCCGCGGGAGCGCTTCAGACCCGCTTAAGGGTAACAAAGACTGAATCCCCCGGCCACAATTTTAGCCCCTCCGGCACCGCTTTCTTGACGCCTGTCTGGTAGTTTCAGGCGCATGGGTATGGGTGGCAAATTGGTGATGCGGTGGGCGGCGGCCATGCTGGTGCTGGCCGTGCCCGCCGCAGCCCTTTCCGCCAGCCGCGGGGCACAGCATGCGGGAGGCGGGCAAGAGCGGCTGGCGCTGCGCGCGGCTGGCGGCGGGCCATCATTCACGCCGCATCCGGCGCTGGACATGACGGCCGCGCTGATCCGGCCGCAGCCCCTGCCCGCACCGCCAGAGCCCTTGCCGCAAGATGCCGAAATGGCGCCGCCCAGGCCGCACGCCGTCCCTGCCGTGCGCCGCCTGGATGCTGCCGCGGCGGTGCCGCACTGGTATGCCGTCGCCAGTGCCGGGTCTGGCGCCATCGCCCTGCTGCCGGGCCACGCGCGCGCCCAGGGTCTCTATTGGCAAAAGCGCGCCAGAATCCGGGGCGGCCAGCTTGGCCTGTCCCGCGATGCCGGTGCGGCCAAGGTGACAGTCGGCTATTTGCTGACCAATCCGGGCCGGGACCCGCTGGTGCCCTTCTACAAGGGCCGCGCCCGGCAAAACCTGGCGGCGCTGTCGCTGAGCGTTCGCAAATAGGCCTTGCCTCCCCGGGCTGGCGGCCTACACTGGCGCTGCTGTTTTGGGGAGGGAAATATGGACAGTGTGGCGCTGTTGACGCCGGTCATGGTGCTGGCGGGCTGGACTCTGGTCATCCTGATCTGGCTCTATGCCACCCGCATACCGGCCATGCAAAAGGCCAAGATCGATCCGCAGGATGCACTGCAAGGGGACTTGTCCAGCAAGATCCCGCTCAAGGTGCGCCAGGTTGCGGACAATTACAATCACCTGCTGGAACAGCCGCCGCTGTTCTATGCCGTCGCCCTGGCCATTGCCGTGATGGGCCATGTGGACGCCATCGCGGTCTATGGCGCATGGGCCTATGCGGGCCTGCGCATCCTGCATTCGCTGGTGCAATGCACCTATCACAAGGTCATGCACCGCTGGGCCCTGTTCATGCTGTCTTCAGCGGCGCTGGGGGTGATGGTCGTGAACGAATTGCTGAAGCTGTTCGGCTGACCGGCGCGCGAAGCAGGCGCAGGGCCTGCGCCCGTCTCTTTCTTGTGGACAAGTGCGCACACCCCCTTGTGGTTAACGGCCTCTTAAGCCCAATATGTTGGGGTTAACGGAAGACTGCCTGATTCCGCCAGGGGAGCGAAAACAATGCAAAACTCATCATCCTTGCCGGGGCTGCTGACGCCGTCCTATGCCTACAAGCCGTTTCGCTATCCGTGGGCCTATGATTTCTGGAAGAAGCAGCAGCAGGTGCACTGGATGCCCGAGGAGGTGCCGCTGGGCGAGGACTGTTCGGACTGGGCGACGCGCCTCGATGACAATGAGCGCAATTTGCTGACGCAGATTTTCCGCTTTTTCACCCAGTCCGACGTGGAGGTGAATGACAATTACATGGAGCGTTACAGCCGCGTCTTCAAACCCACCGAGGTGAAGATGATGCTGTCGGCGTTTTCCAACATGGAAACCATCCACATTGCCGCCTATGCCTTGCTGCTGGAAACCATCGGCATGCCCGATTCCGAGTTCACGGCCTTCCTCGAATACGAGGAAATGGCGGC
>JALWUB010000053.1 GCA_026993275.1 Robiginitomaculum sp.
GCCGCCTGCGGCCCGGAAGCGGCCTGGGCGGGGGACATGGCGATTCTGGCGCCGGACAGCCTGATCGCCCTGATCAACCACATCAAGGGGCGGCAGGTGCTGGATGCGCCCGCACCCGGCCCCTTGCTGGAGGGCCAGGCCTGCCCGGACCTGCGCGATGTCAAGGGCCAGGAACTGGCCAAGAGGGCGCTGGAGATCGCCGCCGCAGGCGGCCACAATCTGCTCATGGTCGGGCCGCCCGGCTCGGGCAAGTCGATGCTGGCGGCGCGCCTGCCCGGCCTGCTGCCGCCACTCAATGCGCACGAGCTGCTGGAAGTGTCCATGGTGCACTCGGTGGCCGGCCTGTTGCAGCGCGGCACGCTGAGCCGCACACGGCCGTTTCGCAGCCCCCATCACGGCGCTTCCATGGCGGCCATGGTTGGCGGCGGCATCAAGGCCCGCCCCGGCGAGGCCTCGCTGGCGCACCGGGGGGTTCTGTTTCTCGACGAATTGCCCGAGTTCACCCCGCAAGTGCTGGACAGCCTGCGCCAGCCCCTGGAAACCGGGCGCATCAGCGTCGCCCGCGCCAATGCGCACATTTCCTATCCGGCCCGCTTTCAGCTTGTTGCGGCCATGAATCCGTGCCGCTGCGGCTCCGCCGGGGCCGATGGCTATGCCTGCCGCCGCGGCCCGCGCTGCGCCCGCGATTACCAGGCGCGCATTTCCGGCCCGTTCATGGACCGCATCGATCTGCACATCGAGGTCCCGGCGGTAACTGCCGCCGACCTGGCCCTGCCCGCGGCGCCCGAAGGCACCAAAGAGGCGGCGCAGCGGGTGCTGGCCGCGCGGCAGATCCAGACGCAACGGGCGCAGGAAGAGGCCCTGGGGGATGCCGCCCCGGTCAATGCCGAACTGCCCGCCGGAGCCCTGGACCGGCTGGCCGCACCGGATGAGGCGGGCCGGCACTTGCTGGCCCGCGCCGCGCAGACCATGGGCCTGACGGCGCGCGGCTATCACCGGGTGCTGCGCATTGCCCGCACCATTGCCGATCTTGACGGCGGCGGCGGCGTGCGGCGGCTGCACATTGCCGAGGCGCTGGGCCTGCGCCGCGCCCCGGCGCGGGCTGATGACACCGCCACAAATGCGGCTGCCGTCAAGGTTTCCTAAACCCGCCTTGCGCTATGTCTTGCGCATGCGCACGGCCTTTGACCATGTTCTGGACCACATCAACGACCTGGCGGTGTGCCGCGATGCGGCGCGCCGTATCGTCCGGGTCAATGGCGCCTTTGTGCGCACCTTTGGCGGCACAGCGGAGGCCTGGCGCGGACGCTGTTTTGACGGTGCCGAATCGGGGGCGCAAATCGGCGCGTTTCACAACAACCGTGCCTATGGGCATGTGCGCACCGCCAGCGGCAAGTCCTACTGGATAGAATGGGACGAGGCGCCCCTGCCCGATGGCGGGTCCATTGCCATTGGCCGCCTCAACCGGGACCGGCGCACGGGGCCAAGGCGCCCATCGGCGCCCGGGCGCGAACGGCGGCGCAACAAGACCGTCATCAGGGTGCCCGCCGTCAAGAGCGAAGCCCCGCCGGCACATCTGGCAGCGCCACCGCAAAACGCGGCCCAACAGGCGCCCCTGCATGTGCTGCTGGTGGAGGACGATCCCTTGAGTGCCAAGCTGGCCACGGCCCTGCTGGAGCATGAAAACTGCCAGGTCACGCGCGTCGAGGATGGTGCCGATGCGGTGGAACTGGCCAGGCAGCGCACCTTCGACATGGTGTTCATGGACATGCGCCTGCCCGCCATGAACGGACCCGAGGCCTGCCGCGCCATGCGCGCCCTGGGCGGCGCCTGGAGCCGCATTCCCATCATTGCCCTGACCGCCAACGCCTTTGAGGATGACCGCAAGGCCTGCCTCGCGGCGGGCATGACCGGCTTTATCACCAAACCCATCGATGCGCGCACGCTGCAGGAAGCGCGCCAGCGCTGGACAGCGGACGGCAAAGCGGCGAAGCTGGCCTGAACGCCTTTCAGGAGATCTGCCCGTGCCGCCATCGCCCGAACCGCAAAAGGCAAGCGTGTGGCGGCCCTGGAAACAGCGCCTGCTGTCCTATCCGGCCATGCTGATGCTGGGCTTTGCCTCCGGCCTGCCGCTGATGATGGTGTTTTCCAAACTGTCCTTCTGGCTGCGCGAAGT
>JALWUB010000054.1 GCA_026993275.1 Robiginitomaculum sp.
GAGGTGCCGTTGGAATGGGTGTTCTGGTGCATGGCCGAAAAATCAAGCGTGAACCGGTCCGTCGGCGTCAGCCGCAGCATGGCGCGGCCGCCCCAGGTGTGGTTGTTGTTGATGTTCTTGGTGCCCAGGCGGACATTGTCGATATAGCCCGAATCGTCGTCATCCCAGCCGACCACGCGCAGCGCCGCCTTGTCCTGCACCAGCGGCATGTTGACCATGCCGTTGACGCCCCAGTCCGTGCCGCCGTGATCGGTGCCGCCAATGCGGCTGTCCACATAGCCCTCGTATTTTTGCGTGTCGGGCTTCTTGGGCACCATCTTGATGGTGCCGGACATGGAACTGGCGCCATAAAGCGTGCCCTGCGGCCCCTTGAGCACCTCGATGTGATCAAGATCGTAAAGCTTGATATCGACATTGCGGCCGCCGCCGTCTTCCTTGTTTGACGCGGTGACCACGGCCTCGTCGAAATAGACCCCGACCGTGGAGGCGCCAATGGAATTGATGCCGCGCAGGAAAATGCGCTTGTCGCCCGGCCCCAGGTCTTCATAGCGCAGGCCGGGCACGGCAATGGCATAGTCGGCGAAATCCTCGACGGCCCGGGCCTTGAGCTCCTCGCCGCTGATTGCCTGCACCGGAATCGGCACATCGTGCAGCGCCTGGCCGCCGCGCTTGGCCGCGGTCACGACAATCTCGTCCTCGGTGGCGCCATTGTCCGCACTGTCCGATTGCGCCAGTGCCGGCGCGGCAGCCAGCGCCAGCATGGAAACGCCGAGCGCCAGCCGTGCCCCGCGCGTGCCGCCACGGCCCTTTACGACCGAAAACATTCTGTTCATGACTGAACCCCCTCTTTGAGCGCCCTTTTCAGGCTTGTCAGATTTCCGGCCTTTGGGTGCCGCATGCTGAAACTACAATAACTTTAATCCTAAAGCAAATTGATTCGCGCCGGGATGGCCAGTCATCAGAAAACTGTGGCCTTCATGTCACTATGGCGCGGCGGGCAAAACGCGGATCCCGCCAGAGCTGGTCTTGCATGACCGTGCGGATGATCTGCACCGCATCCCAGACATCGGCAAAGCGTGTATAGAGCGGCGTCAGGCCAAAGCGGATGATGTCGGGGGCGCGAAAATCGCCGATCACGCCCGCCGCGATCAGGGCCTGCATGATCGCATAACCATGGCTGTGGCGATAGGCGATCTGACTGCCGCGCTGCGCCGGGTCTGCTGGCGTTGCCAGGGCAAAGCCGAAGCCACTGCAATAGTGTTCTATCAGCTCCTGGAAGAGCTGTCCCAAAGCGATGGACTTTGCCCGCACCTTCCGCATACCGGCGCGCAGCATGATGTCGATGCCGCACTCCAGCGCCGCCATGGAAAGGATCGGCTGGGTGCCGCTGAGCATTTGCCTGATGTCTGTTGCCGGGCGGTAATCGCGCGCAAAGGCAAATGGCTCGGCATGGCTCCACCAGCCGGTCAGCGGCTGCACGGCCTGGCCCTGGTGCCGCCGCGCAACAAAGGCAAAGCCGGGCGCGCCGGGGCCGCCATTGAGAAACTTGTAGCCGCAGCCTACGGCAAGGTCCGCGCTTGCGGCATTCAGGTCCACCGGCACGGCGCCAAGGCTGTGGCACAGATCCCAGCAGGCCAGCGCCCCGGCCTGATGGGCGCGCCGGGTGATTGCAGCCATGTCAAAAATCGCGCCGGTCTTGTAATGCACATGGGTCAGCGCCACCACGGCCACGTCCCGGGTGATCGCGTCCGCAAGCTCTTCTCGGGAGACAAGGCGCACCTCATGGCCGTTCTCCAGCATGCTGGCGAGGCCCTGGGCGATATAGGTATCGGTGGGAAAATTGTCCTCTTCCATGAGAATGACCTTGCGCTCCGGGCGCAGGCGCAACGCCATGGCAAGCAGCTTGAACAGGTTGATGCCGGTGCTGTCGGTAACCACCACCTCGTCCGCCCCGGCGCCCGCAAGGCGGGCAATCCTGGCGCCCAGGCGGCGCGGCATATCGAACCAGCCATGGCGGTTCCAGCTGCTGACCAGGTCCTGCCCCCATTCCTGCGCCATCACGGCATTGATGCGCGCAGGCGTCCTGCGGGGCATGGCCCCCAGGGAATTGCCATCAAGATAGATCACGCCTTCGGGGAGGACGAATTCGGCACGAAATGGCGCCAGGGCGTCCC
>JALWUB010000055.1 GCA_026993275.1 Robiginitomaculum sp.
CCGCGGCCGATCATCACCGCCGCCGCGCCCGATTGCGCCAGGGCCGCCCGCGCCTGGGCAAGACCGGTAATGTCGCCATTGACCACCACGGGGATGCGCACCGCCTGCACGGTTGCGCGCACCGCGGCCCAGTCCGCGGCCCCCTTGTAGAACTGGCAGCGCGTGCGGCCGTGCACGGTGACCATGGCGGCGCCTGCCGCCTCGGCGCGGCGCGCCAGCTCCGGCGCATTCAGGCTGGAATGGTCCCAGCCCAGGCGCATCTTGACACTGACCGGCACGGATACAGCGCCGCACACCGCCTCGATCAGCCGCAAGGCATGGTCCAGGTCACGCATCAGCGCCGAGCCGGTGGCTCCCCTGGTGACCTGGCGCGACGGACAGCCCATATTGATGTCGATCAGGCGCGCCCCGCTCTCCTGCGCGATTCTTGCACCGGCGCGCATCCAGCGCGCCTCGCGTCCGGCCAGCTGGATGGCCAGCGGCCCGGCCGCCGCATGGGCGGCGATCTTGCGCACCATGTCGGCGCGCCCGCGCACCAGTTCGCGGCTGGCGGTCATCTCGCTGATGACCAGCCCCGCGCCCAGGCGCTTGACCTGTTGGCGGAACGGCAAATCGGTAATGCCGGACATGGGCGCCAGCAAAACCCGATTGCCATTGAGCAGTTTGTCCATGATAACAGACATGAGACCCTGTGCCTAAATATTGGGCAACAGATTGCGGCTATATCCGGCCTTGTAAAGGGAGTGCAGCCATGAAATGTGCAGCCTTGCTCGCTGGCGGCGGCCGCGGCCAGCGCCATGGCGGGACAATCCCGAAACAATATCAGATGCTTGACGGCATGCCGGTGTTTCGCCGCACGCTCATGGCCTTTCTGGACCACCCGGCTGTGGACACGGTTCTGGCGGTCATTGGCGCAGAGGCCGCGGACCTGTTTGCCATGGCATCGGACGGGCTGGAGGTGCGTGCGGTCACCGGCGGCGCCAGCCGCACCGCCTCGGTGCGTGCCGGGCTGGAGGCGCTGGCAGAGGATCCGCCGGATCTGGTGCTTGTCCATGATGCCGCGCGCCCCTTCGTCAGCGCCGGGCTGATTTCGCGCCTGATTGCGGCCGCAAACCAGGAACGCGGCGCGGCGCCGGGCCTGGCCCCGGCCGATGCCCTGAAACGGCTGCGCGGCGGCGATTTGGCGGGCGGGGACATAGAGCGCCGCGGCCTGGTGCAGGTGCAGACCCCGCAAGTGTTCCCGTTCCGGGCCTTGCACGCGGCCTATGCGCGCCTGCCCGCTTCTGCCGACCTGCCCGATGACATTGCCGTGGCCCGCGCCGCCGGGCTGGAATGCACCATCATTGAAGGCGAGGCCGGCAATTTCAAGATCACCCGCCCGGGCGATTTGCAACGCGGCGCGGCGCTGTTGCGCCAGCGCAAGGCCACAGCCACCGTCAGCGCCACCGGCTTTGACGTGCACCGGCTGGTGCCGGGCGAGGCCATGATGCTGTGTGGCGTGCGCGTCGCCGAAGGCCTCGCCCTGCATGGCCATTCCGATGCCGACGTGGCCTTGCACGCGCTCACCGATGCGCTGCTGGGCAGCATTGGTGCGGGTG
Organism: Robiginitomaculum sp.; assembly: GCA_026993275.1. GTDB lineage: Bacteria > Pseudomonadota > Alphaproteobacteria > Caulobacterales > Maricaulaceae > Robiginitomaculum_B. The sequence continues at coordinate 1,599 of JALWUB010000055.1, forward strand.
ATATCGGCGCCCATTTCCCGCCGGGGGAGAGCCGGTGGAAAGATGCGGATTCAGCCCGGTTCCTGCGCAAGGCGCTGGACTTGCTGGCGGCCGAAGGCGCCAGGCTGGTGCATGCGGACCTCACCATCATGGGCGAGCGCCCCAGGATTGGCCCATACCGCGGCGCCATGCGCGCCCATCTCAGCGCCATGCTGGGCCTGCCGCTGCGCCATGTCAGCCTCAAGGCCACGACCACGGAGGGCCTTGGCTTTCTGGGCCGCGGCGAGGGCCTGGCCTGCCTGGCGAGTGTCAGCGTGAATTGCCCTTTGGACCAGGATCAAGCCGTTTCATAACTGCGCGTCCCCGACGAGTAACACACCAGCAACACGGCCGCATGGTTCTTGTCCCGATTGCGCACCGCGTGTGTGCTGCCCTGGGGCACAAACACGCTTTGACCCGGCTGCATAGAAATGGTTTGGCCATCAAGCACGGCTTCGCAAGCCCCTTCGAGCAAAACCAGGGCTTCATTGCAGTCCGGGTGCCGGTGGGCCTGTGAACACTTGCCGCCCAGAACCGTCATCCGCGCCAGGGAGA
>JALWUB010000056.1 GCA_026993275.1 Robiginitomaculum sp.
AATACTGGGTCAGCGAGACGGAAGGCGAGGTCATGGACGAATGCCTGCAGCTGTTTGGCGGCTATGGCTATATGGAAGAATACCCCATTGCGCGCCTGTTCACCGACGCCCGCGTGCAACGCATTTACGGCGGCACCAACGAGATCATGAAACTGCTGATCGCGAGGTCGCTGTGATGGCCCGGTGCTGCACATCTGAATCGAACAACATCCCTCCACCCCTCCACAGGAGACCCCATCATGACTGACGCTTACATCTATGACGCCGTGCGCACGCCGCGCGGCAAGAAAAAGAACGGCTCCTTGCACGAAATCACCGCGCTGCAACTGGCCACCCAGCAATTGCAGGCGGTGCGCGAGAGGAACGATCTGGACACGTCCCTGGTCGACGACGTGATTTTGGGCTGCGTTACTCCGGTCGGCGAGGAAGGGGCCAACATTGCCCGCTCGGCGGTGATCAATGCCGATTATGCCGAGACCACGGCGGGCTTTCAGATCAACCGCTTTTGCGCCTCGGCGCTGGAAGCGTGCAATCTGGGCGCCGCCAAGGTGATGTGCGGCGAGGCGGATTTCGTCGTTGCCGGGGGCGTCGAGTCCATGAGCCGGGTGCCCATGGGCTCCGATGGCGGCGCGCTCGGGGTCGATCCGCAACTCGCCTTCGATCACAACATCGTGCCTCAGGGCGTTTCCGCCGACCTGATCGCCACCAAATACGGTTTTTCGCGCGATGACGTGGACGCCTACGCAGTCGAGAGCCAGAAACGCGCCGCCCGGGCCTGGGCCGAGGGCCGCTTCAAGCATTCGGTGGTGCCGGTCAAGGACCAGCTCGGCCTGACCATCCTCGATCATGACGAGCACATGCGCCCGGGCACCGACATGCAGGCCCTGGGGGCGCTCAATTCCGCCTTTCAGGCGCTGGCCGAATTTGTCGGCCTTGATTCGGTCGCCATCCAGAAATACCCGGAAGTGGAATACATCAATTACGTTCACACCGGCGGCAATTCCTCCGGCATTGTCGATGGCGCCTCGGCCGTGCTCATCGGCTCGAAAGAAGCCGGGGAGAAGGCGGGCCTGAAGCCGCGCGCGCGCATGAAGGCGTTTGCCTCCATCGGCTCGGAGCCGACCATCATGCTCACCGGCCCGATCACCGTCACCAAGAAGGCGCTGGCCAAGGCCGGCATGGAAGTGGGCGATATCGACCTGTGGGAGCTGAACGAGGCCTTCGCCGCCGTGGTGCTGCGCCACATGCAGTATTTCAACATTGATCCGGCCATCATGAACGTCAATGGCGGCGCCATCGCCATGGGCCACCCGCTGGGCGCCACCGGGGCGATGATCCTGGGCACGCTGCTCGATGAAATGGAGCGCCAGGACAAGGAAACCGGCCTCGCCACCCTGTGCGTCGGCGGCGGCATGGGCACCGCAACGATTATCGAGAGGGTGTGAGGGATGGCCGTGCTGCCCCCTCCGTCGGCTTCGCCGCCACCTCCCCCGCAAGCGGGGGAGGAAAGGGCAGCAGTTCTTTTTGCTCCCCCGTTTACGGGGGAGCTGGCCGCGAAGCGGTCTGAGGGGGGCTGATGCGTAAAGCCGAACAAAAATCGCGAAAATACGCCAAACGTCTGCGCCAAAACCCGACCAGTGCCGAGGCCATCATGTGGGCGCACCTGAAGGGGAAGAAGCTGAACGGCCATCGTTTTCGCCGTCAGCACCCTGTCGGGCCGTATATTGCCGATTTTGCCTGCGTGGCGCAAAAGCTGATTGTTGAAATCGACGGAGCGACCCATTCAACGGCTCAGGAAATCGCCCATGACCAGCAACGCACAGGGTTTCTGACAAGCAAAGGCTGGCGGGTTTTGCGCATCACCAATCCAGACGTTTACGACAACCTTGAAGGCGTGCTGGAAGCCATAGCTGCCGAGTTGCCCCCTCCGCCGGCTTCGCCGGCACCTCCCCCGCAAGCGGAGGAGGAAAACAGGCGCGGCATTCTTTCCTCCCGTGTTCACGGGGGCAGAACCCCGTTTTACCCTCTTTCCTCCCCCGTTTTTCATGGGGGAGGTGCCCCGAAGGGGCGGAGGGGGCCAGCCGTCAAACAAGCTTCACAAGAAGGAAGAAACCAATGAAACATTTCACACTTGAAACCGACAAGGACGGCATCGCGCTGATCACCTTCGACTCCCCCGGCGTGTCCATGAACGTCATCTCGCCATCCGTGGTCGAGGAAATGGAAGAGTGGGTGGATGCCATCAGCCGCAATGACGACATCACAGGGGCGGTCATCACCTCGGGCAAGACCAATGCGTTTTGCGCCGGGGCCGACCTGTCCGGGCTGGGCAGCACCTTTGCCGATCTCGCCAAACTGCCGGCGGAAGAGCGCAATGCCAAGCTTTACCACGAACTGTTCCGCTTCAATCAGGTGCTGCGCCGCCTCGAAACCTGTGGCAAGCCGGTGGCCGCCGCGATCAATGCGCTGGCGCTGGGCGGCGGCCTGGAGATCACCCTGGCCTGTCATTACCGCATTGCGGCAAGCGATAATCCCCGGCTGAAGCTCGGCCTGCCCGAAGCCATGGTCGGCGTGCTGCCTGGCGGCGGCGGCACCCAGCGCCTGCCGCGTCTGATCGGCGCCATGAACGCCTTTGACCTGATGCTGCAAGGCAAGCAGATTCGCGCGGACAAGGCGCAGATGCTGGGCGTCATTCACGATACGGCGCCAGGCGATGCACTCATCGACAAGGCCAAGGCCTGGGTCAAGGCCAACGAGGGCGCCAAACAGCCCTGGGACGAAGACAAGTTCCGCATCCCCGGCGGCGGCCCCTATCACCCCAAGGGGACGCAAACCTTCATGGGCGTCACGCCCATGGTGCGCAAGAACACCTGGGGCAATTACCCGGCGCAGCGCTATATCCTCTCCTGCGTCTATGAAGGCCTGCAGGTGGGCATCGACGCGGGGCTGCGCATCGAGACGCGCTATTTCACCAAGCTGATGCAGCGCCCGGAAAGCCGCAACATGATCCGCTCGATCTTCCTCTCCAAACAGGCGCTCGACAAGGCCAGCGCCCGGCCCAAGGGCCAGATCCAGCGCGACGTGAACAGGATTGCCGTCATTGGCGCCGGCTTCATGGGCGCGGGCATCGCCTATGTCTCGGCCATGGCCGGGATCGAGGTGGCGCTGATCGACGTGGACCAGGCGGCCGCCGAAAAGGGCAAGGCGTTTGCGCAAAAGGAACTGGCCAAGCGCGTCGAGCGCAAGAAGATGGATCAGGCCAAGGCCGATGCCATATTGGCGCGCATTCATCCCACCACCGATTATGCGGTGCTGAAAGACGTGGACCTGGTGGTCGAGGCGGTGTTCGAAAACCGCGACCTGAAGGCCAGGATCACCAAGATGGCCGAGGAATTCATGCCCGAAACGGCCATCTTTGGCTCGAATACCTCGACCCTGCCCATTTCCGGCCTGGCCGAAGCCAGCGCGCGGCCGGAAAACTTCATCGGCATTCACTTCTTCTCGCCGGTGCACAAGATGATGCTGGTGGAAATCATCGTCGGCAAGAAGACCTCCGATTACGCCATTTCCCGGGCGCTCGACTTTGTCACCAAGATCCGCAAGACCCCGATCGTGGTCGCCGATGCGCGCGGCTTTTACGCCAATCGCTGCGTCATGCGCTATATCGAGCAGGGCATGGCACTGCTCTCCGAAGGCGTTTACCCGGCGCTCATCGAAAATGGCGCCCGCCTGGCCGGCATGCCGGTGGGGCCGCTGGCCTTGCAGGACGAGGTTGCCATTGATCTGGCCTACAAGATCATCAAGCAGACCGAGGCCGATTTGGGGCCGGATTCGATCAAGGGGCCGACGGCACCGATCATCATCGCCATGATCGAAAAATACGACCGCAAGGGCCGCAAGAACGGCAAGGGCTTTTATGACTATCTGCCCGATGGCAAGAAGCGCCTGTGGCCGGAGCTTTCACAGTTCGCCGTGAACGGTGTCCTGCCCGAAGACAAGCAGCCCACGCCCGCCTATCTGAAAGAGCGCATCCTCTATGCCCAGGCCATCGAGGCGGCGCGCTGCATGGAAGAGGGCATTGTCAAGGACCCGCGCGAAGCCGATGTCGGCTCCATTCTGGGCTGGGGCTTTGCGCCTTATACCGGCGGCGTGCTCTCCTACATCGACACCATTGGCGCCGCCGCCTTCGTCAAGCGGGCTGACGAACTGGCCAAGACCGCAGGCGAGCCCTACGCGGTGCCGGACCTGTTGCGCGACATGGCCAAAAAGGGCGAAACCTTCTATGGCCGTTTCGGAACGCAGAAACAGGCGGCGTGAGGGCTGTAACGGCCAAGGCCTCCGTCATGCCGGATTCACCGGTATGGCGGAGGCCCTTGCGTCCTTCGCGCTCCACCTTCAGTATTTTTCCAGCAGTTTTTCGATCTTGCTGATCGGCTCGCGGGTCAGATCCTTGGGCACTTCGGCGGTCAGGCGCTTGCGCACCTCTTCGTGCAGCTTGGGGCGCAGATTGCCCAGCGTGCGCGGGTCTGCCACCAGCACCAGTGCGTCAAATTCGTTTTTCAGCGCGGCCATGCGCAGGCGGTCGGCCAGCCTGTCGGCAAATTCGGCCTCTTCCAGCTGATGCCAGTCGGCCTGGCTGACTGCGCTCTTGCCCCCGGCGGGACCGGGAAAACGGCCAGGCTCGTCCGTGCCCTGGTCATGGGTCAGCGCATGGGGCTCTTCCACATGGTCCTGCACCCGCAAGTCGAGCGCGAAAGCATCGCCCTGATTGACCAGCAACAGGTATTTGGCGCCATCGGCGATCACGACCCAGCTTCCGTGCTTGATTTTCATCGGCGTTCTCCCTTTTCCAGCCGTCCTGGTGTGCATGTAGGCGCTGGGCGGCCTGCGCGCCAGAGCCTGCGCGCAGGCAGGGGCTGAAAAAGCAGGTGCCAGCATGAAGCTGCCGCCGTCAGAAGCCCTTACCGGTTCTTGCGGTTTTCAATCAAGTCTTCGACCACGCCGGGATCGGCCAGGGTCGAAGTGTCGCCAAGATTGCCATAATCGTTTTCGGCAATCTTGCGCAAGATGCGGCGCATGATCTTGCCAGAGCGGGTCTTGGGCAGGCCCGCCGCGATCTGGATCAGGTCCGGACTGGCAATGGGGCCGATTTCGGTGCGCACATGCTGGCGCAGTGCGGCAATCAGGTCATCTGAAGGCTCCTCGCCGGCCATCAGGCTGACATAGGCATAAATGCCCTGGCCCTTGATGGCATGCGGATAGCCGACCACGGCGGCCTCGGACACCGCCGGGTGGGACACCAGGGCCGACTCGATCTCGGCCGTGCCCATGCGGTGGCCGGAGACGTTGAGCACGTCATCGACGCGGCCGGTAATCCAGTAATAGCCGTCCTCATCGCGGCGGCAGCCATCGCCGGTGAAATAGAGCCCCGGATAGGTGCGAAAATAGGTGTCCACAAAGCGCTGATGATCGCCATAGACGGTGCGCATCTGCCCCGGCCAGGAATCGGCCAGGCACAGATTGCCTTCCGCCGCGCCTTCGAGCACATGACCCTCGGCATCGACCAGCAGCGGCTGCACGCCAAAGAACGGCTTGGTGGCCGAGCCGGGCTTGAGCGCCGTGGCGCCCGGCAGCGGGGTGATGAGAATGCCCCCCGTCTCGGTCTGCCACCAGGTATCGACAATGGGGCAGCGGCCCTCGCCGACCACGGTGTAATACCACTCCCAGGCTTCCGGGTTGATCGGCTCGCCGACCGTGCCCAGAAGCCGCAAGGAGGCGCGGGAGGTCTTCTTGACATAGTCATCGCCTGCGCCCATCAGCGCCCGGATGGCGGTGGGGGCGGTGTACAGCGTGTTGACCTGGTGCTTGTCGCAAACCTGCCAGAAGCGGCTGGCGTCCGGGTAATTGGGCACGCCCTCGAACATCAGCGTGATGGCGCCATTGGCCAGCGGCCCGTAAACGATATAGCTGTGCCCGGTAACCCAGCCGACATCGGCGGTGCACCAGAACACCTCGCCATCATGGTAGTCGAACACATACTGGTGTGTCATGGCGGCATAGACGAGATAGCCGCCGCAGGTGTGCAGCACGCCCTTGGGCTTGCCGGTGGAGCCGGAGGTGTACAGGATGAACAGCGGGTCTTCCGCGCCCATGGGCTCGGCCGGGCATTCGGCGGAAACCGCCCTGGCGGCGTCTTCATAGACCACGTCGCGGCCCGCCTGCATGGCCACATCAGCGCCGGTGCGCGTGACCACGATCACCGTGTCCACGTCCGGGCATTGCGCCAAGGCCTTGTCGACATTGGCTTTCAAGGAAATGGTCTTGCCGCCGCGCACGCCCTCGTCGGCGGTGATGATGCAGGTGGAGGAGCAATCCAGAATGCGCCCGGCCAGGGCTTCGGGGGAAAAGCCGCCAAACACCACCGAATGAATGGCGCCGATGCGGGCGCAGGCGAGCATGGCAAAGGCGGCTTCCGGGATCATCGGCATGTAGATGGTGACCCGGTCGCCCTTCTTGACGCCGCGGCTTTTCAGCACATTGGCAAAGCGGCACACCTGGGCATGCAGGTCCTTGTAGGTGATCGCCCGGCTCATTTCCGGGTCATCGCCTTCCCAGATGATCGCCGTCTGCTCGCCGCGCGCAGGCAGGTGCCGGTCAATGCAGTTATGGGCCACGTTCAGCACGCCATCGGCATACCAGCGCACATGCAGGTCATCCACGTCAAAACTGGTGTCCTTGACCTGTGTATAGGGCTTGATCCAGTCGAGCCGCATGCCCGCGGCGGCCCAGAAGCTCTCCGGGTTCCTGACGCTGGCTTCATACAGGCGCTGATATTCCGCCGCATCCACATAGGCCCGCTTTGCCCAGGCGGCCGGAACAGGATAGATCTTGGAGTCCATGGCTGACCTCTGTTGTTCAGAAGAGCGCAAGTGTTCCAGCCATGACCCGATTAGGCAAGAGGGAGGCCGCCGGCATGCTGAAAATTCTGGGCCTGTGCAGTCATGGCCTCGCCATCCTGCTGCTAGCTGCCTGTGCGGCGCGCACCGCACCGCCGCAGGGCGTGCTGGCGCATCTGCCCCGGCCGGTAACCAATGCCGCCGCGGCCCGCATTGGCGATACCGTCTATGCGTTTGCGGGCCTGCACGCGGGCAAGACCTGGCGTGATGTCACCGCCAGTGCAGCGGCCTGCAATCTTGCGCAGGGCACATGCCGGGCCCTGCCGCCCCTGCCGGACGGCCTTGGCAGGCTGGCCGCCAGCGCCGTGGCCGTGGACGGCAAGGTCTATGTTTTCGGCGGTTACAGTGTGGCCGAAGACGGCACGGAACACTCCACGCCGCAGGTGTGGGTGTTTGACCCGCAAAGCGAAACATACACCCGCGCGCCGGACATGCCGGTGCCGGTCGATGACAGCGCCGCATTCGTCTTTGCCGGGCGCTATGTGCTGCTGGTCTCGGGCTGGCACGAGCACGGCAATGTGGCGCTGGTGCAGGTGCTGGATACGCGCACCGGGCGCTGGTTCCGCAGCACGGACTTTCCCGGCGCCCCGGTGTTTGGCCATGCCGGCGCGCTCAGCGGCCAGCGCCTGCTGATCTGCGGCGGTGTCAAGGTGGTGCCCGCGCCAAGGCCCGGCGGCAAGCGCCGTTTCGTTCTGTCCAAAGCGTGCTGGCAGGGCCGTGTCAGCCAGGACGCGCGGACGATCCAGTGGGCCTTGCTGGGCGATGCGGCACCGGGCGCGGCCTATCGGCGCGCCGCCGCCGCCTTGCCCGATGGCCGCATGGTGTTTTATGGCGGCACCCTGACCCCCTACAATTACAATGGCATCGGCTATGACGGCACCCCGGCTGCGCCCCTGGCGCGCCTGGACATCGCCCGCACGGACCGCAAGGGCCGCATCAGCTGGCGCCGCCTGGCCGCGCCGCCCGGCATGGACTACCGCGCGGGCCTGGTCTGGCGCGGTGCGCTCATCACCCTGGGCGGCATGGGGCCGGCGCAAACGGTTCTGGACAGGGTGCAGGCCATTGCGCTGCCCGCGCCGCAGCACTGATCAGGGTGTGATCAGGGCGTCTTGCCGGTAATGCAGATGGCGCCGGTTTCGGTCAACACCCAGTCCAGTTGCTGGTCATGGCTGTCGGCGGGCACCTTGGGGATCTGCTGGGCGGCATAGCCCAGACCGACCGCGACCACATGGCTGTTGACGGCGCGCATGGCCTTGAGCGTGCGGTCATAATAGCCGCCGCCATAGCCCAGCCGCCTGCCCTTCTTGTCGAAGGCCAGCAAGGGCACCAGGATGATGTCCGGCTGCATCGGCCTGGCCGTCGGCAGGGGCTCTTCCACGTCAAAATGCCCGGTGGTCAGTTCTTCGCCCGGGCTCCAGGCGCGAAACTCCAGCGGCAGGTTCTCGCCCGTCATCACCGGCAGGCACAATTGTGCGCCCCGGGACTTGAGTTTTTCCATCAGCGCGGTGGGATCAATCTCGCTCTGAATCGGCCGGTAGCCGGAAATCACCAGGCCCGGCCGGGTCAGCAATTCGGCCGGAAAGCGCGCCGACAATTGCGTGCCGGAACGCGGGTAAAGCGATTGCAGGGTCACGCGCTTGCGCTTCATGCGCGCCCGCAAATCGGATTTGTCACTGGACTTGAAAAAAGACATGTTTGGCGGCTCCACAAACGCCGTTGGGGCGTAAAATGCCCTGATGACCCGAAAAG
>JALWUB010000057.1 GCA_026993275.1 Robiginitomaculum sp.
GCATGCACAAGGGCATTGATTTCGCGGCCCGGCGCGGCACCCCGGTCATGGCCGCGGGCAATGGCATCATTGAACGGGCCAGCCGCTATGGCTCCTATGGCAATTACATCCGCATCCGCCATGCCAACGGCTACAAGACCGCCTATGCGCACCTGTCGCGCTACCGCCACGGCATACGCAAGGGCCGCCGGGTCACCCAGGGGCAGGTCATCGGCTATGTTGGCGCCACCGGCCGCGCCACCGGGCCGCATCTGCATTACGAGGTGCTCAGGCACAACCGCCAGGTCAATCCCATGACCATCAAGGTGCCGACCGGGCGCAGGCTGGGCGCGGCGGAGCTGAAGCGCTTCGCCATCGAAAAGGCGCGGATCGACAAACTGATCGAAAACGCCCGCCCGGCCGCCGTCAAGGCCCGGGAACTGGCAACGACGGGTTAGGGGCAAATGCCCATCGCACCTCACGTTCCGGAACACGGGCAGATGCGCTGTCCGCCGCCTCTGCTGCCGCCCGCAGGGCCTTACGGCATGCGCACGGTGATGTTCAGGCCATAGCTGCGCGGCCGGATCAGCAGGAAGGCCAGCGGATCCTGGTCGGAAGCGATGGCATCGACGATGCCGCGCTTGTCAAACAGGTTCTTGGCGAACAGGTTGGCGCTCCAGCGATCCTTCTCAATGCCGATCTTGCCATTGACCGTGCTGTAGCCGCCGACACGCTGGGTGAAGGGATTGAAGCCCGGGCCGGTGCCTTGCGGCCGGAATTCGGTCTTGTAATGGCCCACATAGGCATAATCGAGCCGCGCAAAGCCGTTTGTGTCCCCCTCCAGCGGCACGGTGTATTGCGCCGAGGCATTGAAGGTGAATCTGGGCACATTGGGAATGCGGTCGCCCTTGTGTCCCGGAAACGCCACGGCAATGACATTGCCCGGCGTCACCCCCGGCTGATCCTGGGTGAGGACGGCATGGGTATAGGCAAAGCCCCCGGACAGGTCGAGCTGGTCGGTCACCTTGGCAGTGGTGTTGAACTCGATGCCCTTGATGCGCGCCTTGCCGGCATTGGCGATGAACTGGAAGGCGCCGGTGGAGTCCTTGCTCACCGTCTGCATGTTGTTCCAGTCAATCCAGAATCCCGACAGATCAAACAGGATGCGGTTGTCTGCGATGGCATTCTTGATGCCGATTTCATAATTCCACAGGCTGTCCGGGCCAAAATTGCGCGGTATTCCGGCGATCAGCGGGATCGCCGCCGCATTCAGCCCGCCAACCCGGAAGCCTTGCGAGGCGGTGGCGAAAATCAGCAGGTTTTCGTCGGCCTTGTAAGAGAGGTTGAACTTGCTGGTGACCTTGTTGTTGCTGTCGCTGTTGGGCGCGGGCGGCGGCCGGTTGGAATTGGGGAAGCCGCCAAACGGGTGGGTCTGCAATTCCGACGACTTCTGCCTGGAGTGGAAATAGCGCAGACCCACCGTTGCCGTCAGCTTTTCGGTAATGTCCAGCGAGGTTTCGCCAAACAGGGCCTCCTGATTGATGGTGCCGTCATTGGTGCGTCCGAAAATCGCATTGCCGGTGCCGGCCAGGCGGTCGGTATCGGGGTCCCACGGGCCCAGAGGCAGGCCGGTCACCGGGTCGGAGGCAATCACCTGGACCTCGAAATTGGTCTTTTCGCGCTGAATCAGTCCGCCAACCACCATTTGCAAGGGTCCGTTCCAGTCCGAGGCATAACGCAGCTCGTTGGACCAGATGCGGCGTTTTTGCGGCTGGTGGGTGATGGCCGGGATCGGCACGCCAAAGAACAGCAGGATCGGTGTGGAATCAAAGTTGAAATTGATCTTGCGGGTGAACCAGTTGCTGGTGGCGGTGATGGTGCCATTGTCCATGCGGTATTGGCCGGTGCCGCTGTAAATCTCCCAATTGTCATTCCACACGTCCTTGGTGAAGGAGGTGGTCCTGTAGTCGCCGCCCTGGAATGTGGGCAGCACATTTGTCGGCACATGGCCAATGGTTCCCTCTGGCGTCTCGCGTGAGGTGCCGTTGGAATGGGTGTTCTGGTGCATGGCCGAAAAATCAAGCGTGAACCGGTCCGTCGGCGTCAGCCGCAGCATGGCGCGGCCGCCCCAGGTGTGGTTGTTGTTGATGTTCTTGGTGCCCA
>JALWUB010000058.1 GCA_026993275.1 Robiginitomaculum sp.
CGGGAAAGAGGCGCGGGTTCAGGGTGTGATAGATGGCGCCAATGCCCAAAAGCCCATACCAGGTCTCCAGGTGCCGGGCATTGTTCCAGGCCATGGTGCCGATGCGGTCGCCCAGCGCAATGCCGCGCTTTTGCAAGGCCGAAGAGAGCTTCCGGGCCCGGTCATGCACATCGCCATAGGTGGTGCGTGTGATCGTGCCATCGACAAGCCGGGAGACGACCTCGCGCTGCGGATGATTGATCTTGGCGTGGGTGATGATCTTGTCGCATGTCAGCGGCCAGTCCTGCATCAAACCGTGCATGGGTTCCCTCCCCGGTGGTACGCATATCAGCCAGGGTGGCGCGTGCGCGCTCTTCCCCCTTGAAATCTGTTATAGGGCCTGCATCCGGTGCTGCAAGAGTGGCGCATGCCAGAAGCCTGCCCTGGCCATGCACAGCGCTGTCTATGCAGCCAGGCCTCTTTCGCGGCGGATCTGCTCATAGGCCTGGTTGATCATCGCCATCTTGCGATTGGCCAGCTTCTGCATTTCGCTCGGCAGGCCGCGCGCCAGCACCCGGTCCGGATGGTTGGCAGCGGCCATGCGCCGGTAGGCCTTTCGCAAATCCTCGTCGCGAATGTCCTCATCGACACCGAGAATGAGGTAGGGATCATCCGGCTCGCGCCCAAGGCGGCTGGCGCGTATGCGCCGGTATTCACGCTCGGAAAAGCCGAAGATTTCGGCAATACGGCGCAAATAGGCCTCTTCCTCGTCCGTCACCCGGCCATCGGCGCGGGCAATGTGCATCAGGGCGTCGAGAATGTCCTCCAGAATGCACGGGCAGCAGCGGAACTTGCGGGCGATCCTTTTGGCGTAGGATTCATAGCCCAGCGTCGTCTGACGGAACAGGTTGAACAGCCGGGCGACCTCGTCCTGGCGGCCGGGCGGCGCGGTGAACACTTCGCGGAAGGCGGCGATCTCGTCCGGCGTGACCTGGCCATCGGCCTTGGCCATCTTGGCCCCAAGGGCAATCAGGGCGCTGGCGAAGCCGGCATCGTCAACGCGGTGGCCGGGATGGCGTTCATCATCGGATTCGACAAAAAACGACGCCGCCTGCGCCGCCATCCTGGTCATGCTCTGCCAAAAACCCATCTGCCCGCCTGCTCTGCTTTAGCGGTTTGAGCAAATACATGCGCCAGTGGCAATGGCAAATGCCCGCACAGGTGGCGCGCGTGCTGTCATCGGGGGCTTTGCTTTGGCGGCGTTTCGGGCATTTTGTGCGCGCGTAATACACGGGAAAAAAGCATGGCCGGCAGCACGACAGGGCAATGGACCTTCTGGATCGACCGGGGCGGCACCTTTACCGACATTATCGGCCTGGACCCGTCCGGAGGGTTTGCCGCCGCCAAGCTGCTCTCCCGCAACCCGCAGCACTATGAGGATGCGGCCATAGAGGGCATGCGCCGCCTGCTCGGCCTGGAGCGCGGCGCAGCGCTTCCCGCGGCGCGCATCGCCATGATCCGCATGGGCACCACCGTGGCCACCAATGCCCTGCTGGAGCGCCAGGGCGCCAAGACCCTTTTCGTCACCACAAAGGGGTTTGCCGATGCCCTGCTCATCGGCGACCAGACCCGCGAGGACATTTTTGCGCTGGCTCTGCCGCGCCCCGAGCCCCTCTATGCGCAGGTGCTGGAGGTGGATGCGCGCATGGATGCCGATGGCCGCGTGGTGCGCCCCCTGGACGAGGCGGCGGCCATGGCGGGCTTGCGGGAGGCCCATGCCCGGGGCTGCCGCGCCGTGGCCATCTGCCTGCTGCATGGCTATGCCTATCCGGCCCATGAACAGCGCCTGGCGGAACTGGCCCGCGCGGCGGGGTTTGAAGCGGTCAGCACCAGCGCCCTGGATCCCTTGCAGAAACTGGTGCCGCGCGCCTCCACGCTTGTCGCGGATGCGGCGTTGTCGCCGGTGCTGAACGCCTATGTGAACAGGCTGCGCCGTTTGGTGCGGGACGTGCCGCTGCATTTCATGAAATCCTCCGGCGGCCTTGCCCCGGCGGCGGTGTTCCGTGCCCGCGATGCGGTGCTGTCCGGCCCGGCCGGGGGCGTCACCGGCATGGCCCGCACGGCACTGGCGGCGGGCTTTGACAAGGTCATCGGCTTTGACATGGGCGGCACCTCCACCGACGTGTCGCGGGCCGAGGGGGGCGCGGTCGAGCGCATGGATGGCATGACCATCAAGGGCGTGCATTTGCGCGCCCCGATGGTGGCGGTGCACACGGTGGCCGCGGGCGGCGGCTCGGTTTTGCATTATGGCAATCTGCGCGCCCAGGTGGGGCCGATGAGCGCCGGGGCCATGCCCGGCCCGGCCTGCTATGGCCATGGCGGCCCGGCCACCTTGACCGATGCCAACCTGGTGCTGGGGCGGTTGGATGCGCAAGGCTTTCCCAGGGTGTTTGGCAAAAGCGGCACGCAGGCGCCCAGCCGTGCCGCGGCACACGCCGCGCTGGCAGCGCTGGCGCAGCAGATGGGCGCGCCGGATGCGCGGGCGGCAGCGCTGGGTTTTGTGGACATCGCCGTTGAAAACATCGCCCAGGCGGTGAAGGCGATCTCCTCGGCCAGGGGCATTGACCCGGCAGGCTATGCGCTGGCCGCCTTTGGCGGCGCGGGCGGGCAGATGGCCTGCGCCCTCGCCGGTGCGCTGGGCATGAAAACCGTGCTGGTGCACCCCTTTGCCGGTTTGTTATCGGCGTTTGGCATTGGCCTGTCGCAAGTGCGCGCCGAACGCCGCCGCGCGGTGCTGGCGCCGCTGGACGAAGCCGGCCTGCGCCAAGTGAAGGCGGCCGCGCAGGAGTTGCGCCTGCAGGCGGAAGAGGAATTGCGCAGCCAGCAGATTGACCCCGAAAGCGCCCAGTGCACGCAAGAGCTGTGGCTGCGCTATGCCGGGTCGGATTCTCCCCTGGTGGTGCCATTGCAGGACCTGGCGGCCATGCGCGAGCGCTTTGAAAGCGATCACCAGCGGCTTTACGGTTTTGCCCGCCCCGGCGCGGCCATCGAGATCGAGGCCCTCGCTTTGACCCTGCAGGCGCCGCCGCCGGAACTGCCGGCCATCACGCGAAACCCGGCCAGGGGCGCGCCGCAGCCCTTGCGGATCAACACCCTGGCCACCGCGCATGGTGATGTGGATCTGCCGGTCTATGCGCTGGAGGATTTTGGCGCAGGCAGCACAGTGCAGGGCCCGGCGCTGTTGCTGGAGCCGCATTCGCAAATCCTGGTCGAACCGGGCTGGCGCGCCACCATGGGGGCTGATGCCATGTTGCGGCTCACGGCCCGCACGGCCGCCGCCGCGGCAAGGCCTGCCGCCGGCACGGAGCAGGCCGATCCGGTGCAGCTGGAACTATTCAACCGGCGCTTCATGGGCGTGGCGGTGCAGATGGGCAAGGTGCTGGAGCGCACGGCCTTGTCGGTCAACATGAAGGAGCGGCTGGATTTTTCCTGTGCCGTGTTTGACCGGGACGGCGCGCTGGTGGCCAATGCGCCGCACATGCCGGTGCATCTGGGCTCCATGTCCGTGAGTGTGCGCGAGGTCATCAAACGGCGGCCGGAATTGCGCCCCGGCGAGGCGGTGGCGCTCAACTCGCCCTATGCCGGGGGCACCCATGTGCCCGACATCACCGTGGTCATGCCGGTGGCGGGCGCCCCTGGCGGACCGGTGCAGTTTTATGTGGCGGCGCGCGGCCACCATGCCGATACCGGCGGCGTGCAGCCCGGCTCGATGCCGCCATTTTCCACCTCGATCGAGGAAGAAGGGGTGATTTTCGATTGCCTGCCCGTGCTGCGCCAGGGCCGCTTTGACGAAGCGGCGGTGCGCGCGGTGCTGGCTTCCACCGCCTGGCCTGCGCGCAATCCCGAACGCAACATTGCCGACCTGCAGGCACAGATCGCCGCCTGCACCAGTGGTGCCGCGGCGCTGCAGGCCATGGTCCGCGCCCATGGGGCAGAACGGGTGCAGGCCTATATGGGGCATGTGCGCGCCAATGCCGCGGCGGCGGTGCGCGCTGTCATCGGCAAGCTTAAGCCGGGCGAGGCCGTCATGCCGATGGATTGCGGCGCGGTCATCAAGGTGCGCATCGGCGTGGATCATGAGACGCGCCGCGCGCGCGTGGACTTTACCGGCACCTCGGCGCAGATGCGCAACAATTTCAATGCCCCGGCCGCCGTTGCCCGCGCTGCGGTCCTCTATGTCTTCCGCTGCCTTGCCGATGCGGACATTCCGCTGAACGAAGGCTGTCTGGAACCGCTGGAGATCATCATTCCCGAGGGCTCGCTCCTGAATCCGCGCCCGCCTGCAGCGGTGGTCGCCGGCAATGTCGAAACCAGCCAGCACATTGTCGATGCGCTCTTTGCCGCTACCGGTACGCTGGCTGCGGCGCAGGGAACGATGAACAATTTCACCTTTGGCGATGCGCACAAGCAGTATTACGAAACCATTTGCGGCGGCGCCGGTGCAGGGCCGGGGTTTGACGGGCGCAGCGCCATCCACACCCACATGACCAATTCGCGCCTGACCGACCCCGAGGTGCTGGAAAGCCGCTTTGCCGTGCGCGTCGAGCACCACAGGGTGCGCCATGGCTCTGGCGGTGCCGGGCGCTGGCGCGGCGGCGATGGCAGCGTGCGGTGTGTGCGCTTTCTGGCGCCCATGGAGGCTGCATTGCTGTCTTCGCGGCGGCACCATGCCCCGCCGGGGCTGAACGGCGGCGGCGATGGCGCACCGGGCACGCAAAGGCTGATTCGCGCCGATGGCCTGGTGCAGGATCTAGAGGGCTGTTTCCAGGTGCAGGTGCGCCCTGGCGATTGCATTGAAATCAGCACCCCTGGCGGCGGCGGCTTTGCAGGGGAAGAGACAACGGATAAGGTGCGCCCATGAACGGCAAATCCATACTTCTGGTGGTGGGCGGCGGCATTGCCGCCTGCAAGATTCCGGCGCTGATCCGGCTGTTGCAAAAAGCCGGGGCCAGCGTGCAGTGCGTGCTGACCCACGCCGGGGCGGAGTTCGTCACGCCGCTGGCGCTCGGCGCCCTGAGCCGCGCCCCGGTGCGCACCGGCCTGTTCGACCTCGATGACGAGGCCGCCATGGGCCATATCCAGCTTTCCCGGGCCGCGGACCTGATCGTGGTTGCGCCCGCAACGGCTGACCTGATGGCAAAAATGGCCACCGGCCAGGCCAGTGATCTGGCCAGCACCGTGCTGCTGGCCACCGACAAGCCGGTGCTGATTGCCCCGGCGATGAATGTGCGCATGTGGCAGCATCCGGCGACCCGGCGCAATCTGGCCACGCTGCTGGCCGACGGTGTGCATGTTGTTGGCCCCGATGAGGGCGAGATGGCCTGCGGCGAGTTTGGCCCCGGGCGCATGGCCGAGCCCGAAGCCATTCGCGATGCGGCACACCGGCTGCTGGGTGCGGACGGGCCGCTGAGCGGACGGCATGTCCTCGTCACCTCCGGCCCGACTCACGAGCCGATCGACCCGGTGCGCTATATCGCCAACCGCTCTTCCGGGCGCCAGGGCGCCGCCATTGCCGCGGCGCTGGCAAAGCTGGGGGCGCGCGTCAGCTATATCACCGGCCCGGTCGCCATTGCCGACCCGGCAGGCGTTGACGTGATCCGGGTGCAGACGGCCCGGGAGATGCTGGCGGCGGTCGAGGCGGCCCTGCCTGCCGATGCCGCGGTGTTCGCCGCCGCCGTGGCCGACTGGCGCGTGGACAAGGCCGCCGCGTGCAAGATCAAGAAGGGCAAGGATGGTGCGCCCGCGCTTGCCTTTGCCGAAAACCCGGACATTCTGGCCACCATTGCCGCCCTGCCCGCGCAAAGGCGCCCGCGCCTGGTCGTCGGCTTTGCTGCGGAAACCGACAATGTGCTGGCCAATGCGCGCACCAAGCGCGCCGCCAAGGGCTGTGACTGGCTGGTCGCCAATGATGTATCCGGCGATGTCATGGGCGGCGCCAGCAATCAGGTGACGGTGCTGGACGATGCGGGCGAGGACGCCTGGCCGGAGATGAGCAAGACCGGCGTTGCCGAGCGCCTGGCGGCGCGTATCGCCGAAGCGTTGGGGCCGGCATGAGCGCGCCCCAGAAAACCATGCCCCTGGTGGCGGTGCGCACGCTCGCGCATTTCCAGGGCCTGGAATTGCCCGCCTATGAAACGCCGCAATCGGCAGGCGCCGATATTCGCGCTGCCCTGCCTGAGGACGCACCCCTGACGCTCAGGCCCGGCGCGCGGGCATTGATCCCCGCCGGATTCGCCATGGCCTTGCCCGAAGGCTTTGAGGCGCAGATCCGGCCGCGCTCGGGCCTGGCGCTCAAGCACGGCATCACCGTGCTCAACAGCCCCGGCACCATTGATGCGGACTATCGCGGCGAGGTGCAGATCATGCTGATCAATCACGGCGCCGAGGACTTTGAAATCCGCCGCGGCATGCGCATCGCCCAGATGGTCATTGCGCCGGTGACCCAATTGCAATGGATGGCGGCGCTGGACCTGCCCAAAAGCGCCCGCGGCACGGGCGGCTTTGGCTCCACCGGGGTGTGAGGTTCAGGCGGTCAGCCGCGTCATCACCGTCTGGCGGTCCATCAAGGCCAGCAGGGCGCCCATGTCGGGACCGTGCTTGCGGCCGGTGAGCGCCAGGCGCAAGGGCAGGAACAGGGCCCGGCCCTTGCGGCCGCTTTCGCGCTTGAGAGCGCTGGTCCAGTCATGCCAGCTTTGCGCATCCAGCGGGCCTTCGGGCAACAGCGCCGCGGCCTGTGCCAGATAGGCGCGATCCTCATCCGCGACCTGCGGGGCAATCCACCCATGGACAATCTCGTGCCAGGCCTTGGCATCGGCGAGGGTTTCGATATTGCCGCGAATGGCATTCCAGAAGGCCTCGCCTGCATCAATGCCCAGCGCTTGCAGCCGTTCGGCCACGTCCTCATAGGGGGTTTCGTGCAACAGTCTGGCGTTCAGGGCCTTCAGTTCCGCCGGATCAAAACGTGCCGGGGCGCGGCCGATCTTCTCGAAGGCAAATTCGGCGGCCAGCTGGTCCAGATCGCGCACCGCCTCGACCGGATCAGACGTGCCTATCTTGGCCAGCAGCGCGCAAATGGCCATGGGCTCCAGACCTTCCCGTTCGCGCAGGTCGGCAATGGCCAGCGTGCCCAGGCGCTTGGAGAGCTTGCCGCCATCGGCGCCGACCAGCAACGGGTGGTGCCCCATGGCCGGAGGAGTGGCGCCGAGGCTGCGGAAAATCTCGATCTGCGCCGCCGAATTGGTGACATGATCCTCGCCGCGCACGATATGGCTGATGCCAAAATCCACATCGTCCACCACGCTTGGCAGGGTATAGAGATAACTGCCATCACCGCGAATGAGGATGGGATCGGAGAGCGAGGCGGTCTCGATGCCTTGCGGGCCGCGAATGGCGTCGTCCCAGCGGACGGTCTCGCCGGACAATCTGAACCGCCAGTGCGGTTTGCGGCCCTCGGCCTCCAGCCTGGCGCGCGCGGCATCGCTTAACGCCAGTGCGGCGCGGTTATAGACCGGCGGCTTGCCCTGGCTGCGCTGGATCTTGCGCTGGCGCTCCAACTCCTCTGCGGTCTCATAGCAGGGATAGAGCAGGCCGCGGGCCTTCAGATCTTCCGCCACCGCATCATAGCGGGCAAAGCGCTCTGACTGCTTGGCGGTCTCGTCATGGCTGAGGCCCAGCCAGGCCATGTCCTCGAAAATGCCGCGCTCGAAGGCCGCCGTCGAGCGCTCAAGGTCGGTGTCGTCAATGCGCAGCAGGAAGGCACCGCCCGCGCGGCGCGCAAACAGCCAGTTGATCAGCGCCGTGCGGATATTGCCGACATGCAGCTTGCCTGTCGGGCTGGGCGCAAAACGGACCTTGACGGCCATGGCTCATCTCCTCATTCATCAGCCGCGCCTTGTGCGCCGGACATGGGCAGGCGTCAAGGCGGGGAATGCGCTGACGGCCTGTCCTTTTCCGCTTTCCTGCATTCACGCCTGATCGAAAGCTGCCCTGATGTCTCTGATGGTCAGAAACATGCGCCCGGGGCGGCTGGGCAGGGGTGTGAACCCCATGCGTTCGTAAAAATGCCGGCGCCGGGCCACCAGCGCGTCGCCGCCCCCCTCAAGAACATCCAGAACAACGGCTGTCAGGCCGATGTCTTCACTCAAGGCCAGCACGCGCTTGAGTGCATCCACCAGCAGCACCTGCCCCAGACCCTGCCGCTGGCAGGCTTTGTCCACGCCGATGACAGACAAATAGGCCGCCGGGATGCGCCCGTGCCGCGGCGCCTGGCGCAGAAAGGGTTCTGGCAGCGCGCTGGCATCAAGGGCATGCGCGTTGAGCGCATAATACCCCAAAACCGTCTTTTTACCTGGCCTGACCGCCACAAACAGGCGCACAAAATCCCGTCTGGTATGCTTTTTGGCCGTGCGCTTGAGATAATTGTCTACCCGGGCGGACCCGCAGGAAAAGCCCTGGCGCTGATGGCGTGCCGGGTCAAAGGGCTCAATCTCTACGAGAAGCCCGGTCCTGGTTTCAGGCACCCTTGCGAACCATCTTCCGGTGCTGGCGCACGGCCTTCAGCAAATCCGGTGACGGCGATGGCGGCGCCTCAAG
>JALWUB010000059.1 GCA_026993275.1 Robiginitomaculum sp.
GTGCATGGCCGCCGCCGCCCGCTGGCGCTGGGCTTTGCCGCGGCGGTCTGGGTGCAGGCCGTTCTGGGCGCGCTGGTGGCGGGCAATGATGGCGGCTATGTGAACAACACCTGGCCGCTCATGGATGGCGGCCTGCTGCCGCGCGATTACGCCGCCCTGCACCCCCTGTGGCGCAACATGCTGGAGAATCCTGCGGCGGCGCAGTTCGACCACCGCCTTGGCGCCTACCTGCTGTTTGCCCTGGCCCTGTTTCTGGCTGCACAGGCCCGGCGCAGCGGCGATCGCGGCTTTGCCCGCGCCGCCCTGCTGGTGGCCGCCCTGGTCAGCGCGCAGCTGCTTCTGGGCATCTGGACCGTGCTCATGGTGACGCCGCTGCCTTTGGGCCTGGCGCACCAGGCGCTGGGGGTGATGGTATTTCTGAGCGCGATCAATCTGGCGCGCCTGCCGCGTCAGGACTGAGGCTTTTTGGCGCTCAGCGGCACCGTGTCCAGCACGAT
Source organism: Robiginitomaculum sp. (assembly GCA_026993275.1). Taxonomy (GTDB): domain Bacteria; phylum Pseudomonadota; class Alphaproteobacteria; order Caulobacterales; family Maricaulaceae; genus Robiginitomaculum_B. Next base: position 498 of record JALWUB010000059.1, read on the forward strand.
CAGGGCAATGCGGTTGGTGCTGTCATCGGCGACCGCCAGCAGGCCTGCCGAAAACCCGGAACCGCCAAAGGAATGCGCCGAGGTGGCCATGGCGCCCGGCACAGCGGCGCCCGGCGTGCTCAGGGCCTTGGGGGCGCTGAGCGCATAAAGCGGTTTCAGCGCGGCATCATAAACCCGCACCACGCCAGCCGCCGCATCAGAGACCAGCACCAGCCGCTTGCCATGGGCGACCAGGCTCTGGACATCGCCCGGGGCGCTTTCAATGCCGCCTTGCAGGCGCACCTTGTCCGTCACCGAAAGCTTCATCAGCCCGCCCTTGGCGCCCATGGCAACCCAGAACCCGCCGGCATAGGCGCAATGGCCAAGCGGCACGGCAAGCTTGCCCGCGGTTTCCTTGCGCGCCGCAAGCTGGGCCCCGCCGGTGTCATTGAGGCTCCACAGGGCCACACTCTTGTCCGCCATGCCGATCAGAAAGCGCGGCGGCCCCTTGGCATCGCTCATGGCGCACACCGTGCTGGCGCCTTGCGCGGGCAGGCCTTGCACCGGCGCCTCGACAAGCTGGCCGCGCACATCATCGACAATGAAGGAGCGCACCGCACCAGCGCCGTCAACACCGAGCAGGAGCGAGACGTTCAGGCCGCGCAAATTGTAACCGGGCACGATGGCCAGCGCCGAAAACGCGGCGCCGCTCCAGCTGCTGTCCTCCTGTCCCTCCACGTCAACGGACTTGAGCCCGCCCGTGGCCAGCGCCACCACCAGGCGCCCCTCCCAGGGCACCGGATTGACCGGGGCAAAGGCCAGGGCATTGATGTGGGCATCAAAGGGCCCCAGCGAGGCCGACGCCGAAACCTCGGCATTGGCCTTGATGGGCTTGCTCTTGTGCGGCGCCTTGCCTTGGCGCGGCGAGCATGCCGCCAGGGCGGCAAGCGCCAGCAGGGCCATGCCGGGCCACAGGAAACGGTGCAGAAAGGAACGGTGTGAAGTGCGCGCGATCATGGGCCGGTCATCCTTGTTGTCAGGGCAGGCATTGCACCACACATCGCCCCGGCGCTTCAACACCAGGCTGCAGCGCGGCGGCGGCTTCAGTCCTCCAGCGGCATGCCGTCATCCTTCATGACCACATAGATCGCCGGAATGACGAGCACGGTCAGCAGGGTGGAGGAGGCCAGTCCGAACAGCAGCGAGATCGCCAGGCCCTGAAAGATCGGGTCAAACAGGATCACCACCGCGCCAATCATGGCGGCCACGGCGGTCAGCAGGATCGGCTTGAAGCGGATCGTGCCCGCGGCCAGCAGGGTTTCGCGCAAGGGCCGTCCCGGCACATGCTGGTGGCGGATGAAATCCACCAGCAGGATGGAATTGCGCACAATGATCCCGGCCAGGGCAATGAAGCCGATCATCGAGGTCGCCGAAAACGGCGCATGAAAGAGCATGTGGCCAAGCATGATGCCGATAAAGGTCAGCGGCACCGGGGTCAGCACCACCAGCGGCACCCGGAACGAGCCAAACTGCGCCACCACCAGGAAATAGATCCCCATCAGCGCCACCATGAAGGCCGCGCCCATGTCGCGGAAGGTCACATAGGTGATTTCCCATTCGCCATCCCAGAGCACCGAGACCTGGCTTTCATCCT
>JALWUB010000060.1 GCA_026993275.1 Robiginitomaculum sp.
TCAAGCTGTGTATTGGTGGCGTTGAGGTTTTGCAGGGCGATGAGGGCGCCCGTATTGGTGTTGATGGTAGCCATTTCTTGGTTCCTTTCCATTCTGGCTCGTTGCATGCGCATTTTGCGCACTCAGGGTCTTTGACCCGCCAACGGCGTTGCAAGGCGCAGGCCAAGTGGAAAGCGAAAGCGGACAATTTTGCCGGGCAGGCAGGAAAAACAAGGCCCGGTGGCATAAGAAACAAGCACTTGCCCCATTCTGGCACGGCAGATTCTGCCCGGTTCCGGCCCTATCGGGGGGAAAATCCTGCCGTCAGGGGCAGAATTTCACCGGTGTTATGGTAAACAAAGCGCAAAAAAAAGGCCGCGCGAACGCGGCCTTGAAAAGAATGCTGAATGCGCCTACCGGAAGAAGCCCAGTATGGTCTGCGGCGCCTGATTGGCGATGGAAAGCGCCTGCACGCCAAGCTGCTGCTTGACCTGCAAGGACTGCAAACGCGCACTTTCCGTAGCCAGATTGGCATCGACAAGATTGCCGATACTGCCGGTCAGGGCGTCCGAAAGCTTGCCGAGAAAATCCTGCTGGATTTCCAGGGCGCGTGCCTTGGTGCCCAAACGGGCCAGCGCCGCATTGACATTGCTCAGGGACGCCTTGACCGCTGTCAGCGCATTCTTGGCGTTGGTAACCGTGTCGATCTGCTCTGTGGTTGTCACGGTGACGATGGACCCGCTCAACTGCAGGGCTTCATCAAGCACGGTGATCGCCGACGTCCCGTCAGCATTGGCCAGGGCCTGCACCGAATTGGTGCTGTTGTTGATCAGATTGACGCCGTTGAAGCTGGCATTGTCGACAATCGTCTTGATCTGGTCGCGCAAGGCCTTGAAGTCTTCGTTCAGGGCCGTGCGTGATGCGGTGTCAAGCGATGTGTCTGTTGCTGCCAATGCCTTGGCTTTGAGATCAATCAACAGGTCTGAAATTGCCTGCCCCGCGGCCGAGGACACATCCACAAGGGACTTGGCCCGGCTGAGGGACTGGTCGACCACGTCCAGACTGCGCACATCGGCGCGCAGTTTCTGGGCAATGGCGAACGCGCCGCCATCGTCCTTGGCATTGGCCACTTTCAGACCTGTACTAATCCGGTTTTGCACCTGTTCAAGCTGCCTGTTGGTTGCATTCAGATTCTGCAGGGCGATAAGCGCACCTGCATTGGTGTTGATGGTTACACTCATTTTGGGATCCTTCCATTCTGTAAGGGGAGCGGCCGTTTTGGCCTGCAGACATTCTTGTCCGGATCACACGCCGCAAGCCCCGTGCCATGGACAGTGACGGGAAGGCAATTTGTAACTCTATGTATTTACAGAGATAATTGATTTCTGACAGAAGCAGGAAACGGTGTTGCCGCCAAACCGGCAAAACCTGCGCGGCACATCCGGCCATGCCCGGCAAGTCCTGCATGGCCCGGCAGAACGAGCAATGCGCCGCTCGGCGTGGCAACACATCGGGGCAATGCCCGTGCCGTGTGTTTCAAAGAAAGCTTATTGGACCATCAGCGTGGCAATCAGGAATGTTGCCCTGCCCTTGCCCAGAATGCGGTCGGTGGCGCTTTGCATGCGTGTGGCCAGATAGTCGATGTCTGGCACCTCGCCCGGGCTGTACAGGCTGCCGGCATATTGCGCCAGGATTTTGCCATAGGCGGCACGCAGGCGCGGCGCCAGGGCGATGGCGCGCTTGCGCATGGCCGCATTCTTGATGTCCAGCCCATATTCAAAATGCATCTGCCCGGCCGGGCGCAGGCCGTAAAACGTGGTCGCGGCGGCCGGCATGAACTGCACAAAGGTTTCGGAGCCACTGGTGTTGGGCCTGATGCCATAGGCGGGCTTGGCCACGGCGCTTTCGTTCTTGCTGCCGCCATGGCCGCCGCCTTCACTGGCCAGCACCGGACAGGTCACGGCCAGCGCTGCGCCAGCCAGAAACAGTCTGAGGAATGCAAAGCGTTTCATGAGCGCCAGCATAGAGGCTGGACGTAAAGAAAGTGTTGGGCCAGGCCTCAAGGTGCGCTACACCTTCATAAGAAAGGATGATGCATCATGGCCGCAAGAAAGACCCGCACACCGGCGCCCCTGCCCAAACCGCTGCCGCCGGAAACGGTGGCGCAGATCTATGCGCGCCTTGCCGCCGCCAATCCGGACCCGAAAACCGAACTCTACTACACCAATGCCTATACCCTGCTGGTCGCGGTCCTGCTCTCGGCCCAGGCCACAGACAAGGGCGTCAACAAGGCCACCCGGGCGCTGTTCAAGGTCGCCGACACGCCGCAAAAAATGCTGGCTCTGGGCGAGGAGGGCCTGCGCGAATACATCAAGACCATCGGCCTCTACCCCACCAAGGCCAAGCACATCATGGCCATGTCGCGCATGCTCATCGACTGTTTTGACGGCAAGGTGCCGGACGACCGCAAGGCCCTGGAAAGCCTGCCCGGGGTCGGCCGCAAGACGGCCAATGTGGTGCTGAATGTCGCCTTTCACAAACCCACCATCGCCGTGGACACCCATATTTTCCGCGTCGCCAACCGCACCCGCATGGCGCCGGGGCGCACGCCGCTGGAGGTGGAAAAGGGCCTGCTGAAGGTGACGCCCAGAAAGTATCTTCTGCATGCGCACCACTGGCTGATTCTGCTGGGCCGTTATACCTGCCTGGCGCGCAAGCCCCGCTGCTGGCTCTGCCCGATCGAGGACTTGTGCCCCTATGAGGACAAGACCCCGGCGCCGCAATAGCCTCGGCGTGCTGCACCGGAGCCCCTGTATCCGCTTGCTGATGCACTGCGCCATGCAGAAGACCAGGAAAAGATGCTCTGCCAGGCGGCATCCGGGTTTTCGCTATAAACCCCTTCTGCTGTTTCCCCCGGGATAGCGGCGTTTCTCCCTGGACCAGCCGCGCCGTTTGAAACTCTGCAAAGCGCTTTCAGGGGGTGTTTGGGGCGCGAACAGGGCCATCCCTTGCACCGCTTGTGGGGTGCAAAGCCTTGTGGTGCCTTGATTCACAATCTCATTCGCGTGCACAGAGCCGTCTTTGATGGTTCCGCACAGTCTGATTATGCGCTTGTGTGCAGGGGCGGGAACAGGGACGCACTTGTCCCCGCATTTCATGGCTTGCCATGGCCCGAAATGGCTTGTCTCTGGTCAGAACTGGCGCTTTTGTGTCCGGAACTGGCCTGCGAATGGCCCGGTCCATGGCCCGCTCGCCCGCAAAAACAGGACATGCAGGCCATGAGCGGGCCATGCCGCACCCTCATGGTGAGCCTGTCGAACCATGGAGAGCATGGCCTTTGTCCTTCGACAAGCTCAGTACGAGGCGGGTGAGAGATTCAGTCCACCCGGCCCAGCCCGGCGGCAACGGGGCTTTGCATGGCCGGGGCGAAAAGGGTAAGAAACAGACGGCGTGCAGGCGCGAGCGCGGCCGGAACACATGATGACAAAACCACTTGGAAAAACCGCAGCGGCCATTGCCGACACGTTTCTGGGCCTGGTCATGGAGCGCGGCTATAACGCGGTCAGCTATGCGGACCTGGCGCGGTTGCTGGGGATTCGCACCGCCAGCATCCATTATCATTTTCCGTCCAAGACGGATCTGGGCCTGGCGGTCCTGCGCCGCTACGGGCAAGGCTTTCTGGAGTCCATTCCGGCACCGGACCCGGCCAGGCCGCAAAGCTATGGCGCGGCCTTTGACGCCATGATGGCGCCGATCCGGGAAGTCTCGGCGACCAAGGGCGCGTCCTGCCTGATGGGCGTGATGAGCGCGGAATACCAAAGCCTCAGCCCGCAATTGCAGGCCGAAGTCAGCGGTTTTTTCGCCCGTCAGCAGGCGTTTCTCGAAACCTTGCTGGAAGAGGGGCGCGCCGCCGGGGCGTTTTCCTTTTCCGGCAGCGCCGCCGGCATGGCGCGGCTGATGACCTCGGCCCTGCAGGGCGCCATCCTGATCAAGAAGGCCCGTCAGGATCCGGCCCATGTGGACAGCGTCATTGCCAGCCTGCGCGCCATGATCATGGCATAAGACGGCTGCACCGCCCCGCTTTACCATGCCGGACAGCCTGTTTGTCCACATCCAGGCCCGGCCTTGGCCGGTGATGTGCACGGCGTGTTCACAGGTTATCCACAGCCTGTCCACAACCCGGTCTGGCCTGCGTTGTCCACATCTGCAAATGATCTGTGAAAAAGCGCGGCGGCGGCGGCATTTGCTCTCGCCGCGCCGGGGCTCTTTGGGGTAAGAAGGGGGCATGAGCGATGTCCTCGACCTCACGGCCAGCGAAGACGCCAGCATCGATTCGGCACCGCACAATATCGAGGCCGAACAGGCGCTTCTGGGGGCGCTGCTGTTTGACAACGAGATTTATTTTCGTGCCGCCGATTATCTGAAGCCCGAGCATTTTTACGACCCGGTGCACGGGCAGATTTTCGCCGCCATCGCCCAGCTCATCAACAAGGGCCTGCTGGCCGACGCCATCAGCCTGAAGACCATGCTGGAGCACCATGAGGGCCTGGCGCAGATTGGCGGCCTGGAATATCTGGCGCACCTTCTCGCCGAGGCCGCCAGTTCGGCCAATGCCCCGGAATATGCGCGCCTGATCCATGACTTGGCACTGCGCCGCGAGCTGATGCGCATTGGCGATTCCATCGTCAAGGAGGCGATTGACCCGGTCGAGCCGAAATCCGGCCCGGAACTGATCGAGGAGGCTGAAAAACAGCTGTTTTCGCTCGCCGAAACCGGCGGCATTTCGCGCGGCTTCCGCCCCTTCGAGGAGGCGCTGAAAGAATCCATGGACATGGCCGCCGCCGCGCACGAGCGCGAAGGCGGGCTGTCGGGGCTGGCGACGGGGCTGAAGGACCTCGACCACAAGCTTGGCGGGCTGCACAAGTCTGACCTGATCATCATTGCCGGGCGGCCCTCCATGGGCAAGACCGCCCTGGCCACCAACATCGCCTTTCATGTGGCCAGGTCCTACAAGTACGAAGTGCGGGACGGCGAGCGCCACACCACCGATGGCGGCGTGGTGGCGTTCTTTTCGCTGGAAATGTCGTCCGAACAGCTGGCGACGCGCCTGCTGGCCGAATACACCGGCATTTCGTCCTCCACCATCCGCCGCGGCGAGGTCGATGAAAAGGATTATGACAAGCTCATTGACGCGGCGGCAGAGCTGAACGCCATCCCGCTGCACATTGACGACACTGGCGGCCTGCCAGTGGGCGCGCTGGCGGCGCGGGCGCGGCGGCTGAAGCGCATGGCCGGCGGGCTGGACCTCATCGTCGTGGACTATCTGCAACTGGTGACCGCCGAATCGCGCCGCCGCGATGGCCGGGTGCAGGAGGTCAGCGAGATCACCCAGCGCCTGAAGGCCCTGGCCAAGGAGCTCGATGTGCCGGTGGTGGCGCTGTCGCAGCTGTCGCGCCAGGTCGAGCAGCGCGAGGACAAGCGGCCGCAATTGTCGGACCTGCGCGAATCGGGCTCGATCGAGCAGGATGCCGATGTGGTCATGTTCGTCTATCGCGAGGCCTATTATCTGAGCCGCAGCCAGCCGCGCGAGGACACGCCCGAACATCTGGAATGGCAAGGCCGGATGAACGATGTGCGCCACAAGGCCGAGATCATCGTTGGCAAGCAGCGCCACGGCCCCATCGGCAATGTCGATCTGTCCTTCCGCGAGGAACTGACCAAGTTTGGCAATCTCGATGACACCGGGCGCTATGATGATTCAGTGCATTAGGGCCAGGTCCCGTCAAAGCAGCGGCATGGCCATCATCAGGAGGCCCGCCATGCCCGCCAGCCAGACCAGCGAGCGCAGCACCGGAACCCCGGCGGCATAAAGCGGCACATAGAGAATGCGAGCCGCGAGAAACAGGGTGGCGCCGGGGGAGGCAGCATTGCCGCCGCCCGCAAACAGGGTCAGCATGGCCAGGCCGAGAAACAGCGGCAGCGCCTCGATCATGTTGTTCTTGGCCCGCTCCAGCCGTGCTGCCAGCACGGTCTTTTGCGGGCGCTCATCACGATTGCCCATGATGCGCCACAGGTCGAAATGATAGCGCACGGTTTCCTGCAAAAACAATTGCACGACAAAGAGCAGCAGCACCAGCAAGGTGACGGTGGTCAGGCTCATGGATGTTCTCCTTCTCTTTTTCTCTCGCTGGCACCTGCGGCAGGCGCATTGACCTTTGCCGTGGCTCTGCCAATATGAATAACAAGTCGTTAACGGAGATCACCATGCCGATGGCGGAAATCGAGTTTGAGGGCGGCCCCCACTGGAGCGCCCGGCTGATGCGCACCGTGCGCGGCAGCGCCCTGTGGCTGGGCACGCTGGTGTTTACCGCCCTGGCGGTTCTGGCCGCGGTGTTCTTTGCCATGGCGGCACTGGCCGGCATTGTCATCCTGGCCGGGGCGATGGCCCTTGTCTGGCTGATCTTCCGCATTGCCGGGTCTGGCAGGCGCAGCGGTGATCCGCTGGTGCTCGATGCCCGGCGCGGCCCCCATGGCTGGACCGTGGATGGCCTGGGGCCGTTTGGCTCCCGCTAAGGCGGCTGGCCCGGCCCTGTGACCATCACCAAGATCACCAAGGCCTCCTCCCCCAATCATGACGCGCGCACCCTGCCGGTGAGCCTGCTGGTGCTGCATTATACCGGCATGGACACCGGCGCCGCCGCCGTGCAGCGCCTGTGCGATCCGGCGGCCCGGGTTTCGGCGCATTATGTGGTCGGCGAGGACGGCCATGTGCTGGCGCTGGTCGATGAAGGCCGCCGCGCCTGGCATGCAGGCCGCAGCTGCTGGCGCGGCATTCATGACGTCAACAGCGCTTCCATTGGCATAGAAATCGTCAATGGCGGCCATGATCATGGCCTGCCCGCCTATCCGGACGTGCAAATGCGCGCCCTGATCGCGCTGTGCCGCGGCATTCTGGACCGCCACCCGATTGCGGCGCGGGACATTGTCGGCCATTCCGACATCGCGCCGGAACGCAAGCAGGATCCCGGCGAGCATTTTGACTGGCACCGCCTGGCCCGGGCCGGCATCGGCCTGTGGCCGCAACAGGCCCCGGCGGCGCCAGCGCAGGCATCGCTCGCGGAGGACCTGGCGCGCATCGGCTATTGCCCCGGGGCGGACCGCGGGTCGGTCATCACCGCCTTTCAGCGCCGCTATCTGCCCGATGCCATCACCGGTTCGGCCTGTCCCCGCACCCGGGCGCTGGCGCACAGCCTGGCCGCGATGGCGGCCAGCCCTTGACGGCGCCGCGCTTTTGCCCACATTGGGGCCGGGCCAGATGACCGGGCGGCCGCGCCATGGCAACATGGCGAGGAAAGTCCGGGCTCCACGGAAACAAGGCGCCGGGTAACACCCGGCGGGGGTGACCCCAGGGAAAGCGCCACAGAAAGCAAACCGCCCCGCCAGTCCGCTGACGGGGCAAGGGTGAAAGGGTGCGGTAAGAGCGCACCGCCTGCCCAGCAATGGGCAGGGCATGGCAAGCCCCGCCTGGAGCAAGACCAAATAGGGGCGGCAGATGGCGTGTTTCTGCGCCGCCGCCCGGGTCGGTCGCGCGAGGCGTTCAGCAATGAGCGTCCCAGATGAATGGCCGCCGCTCCCGCCGTTCAGGCGGCGGGAGGCACAGAACCCGGCTTACAGGTCATCTGGCCCGTTACGGCCTTTCCGCCCTGGCGCCCAGGGCGGCGCGGATCTTTTGCGCCTCGGCCTCGGCATCGCGTTTCACCATGGCGGCCGAAAGGGTGCGCACTTTGGCGTTTTTCATCAGCACCTGGCCATCGACGATGGTGGTCACCACATCGCGCGAACCAGCGACATAGACCAGGTGTGATTCAATATCATACAGCGGCTCCAGGCGCGGGCTGGCCAGCGACAGCTGGATCATGTCGGCGCGCTTGCCGGGCTCCAGCGTGCCGGTGACATCGCCAAGGCCGATGGCGCGGGCGCCGAGCCGCGTCGCCATGGCCAGCGCCGTATCGGCGGGGATGACGGTGGGATCGCCGCTCTTGCCCTTGTGGATAAGCGCGGCCAGGCGCACCTCGTCCCACATGTCCAGGTCATTGTTGGAGGCCGCGCCATCGGTGCCCAGGCCCACGGCAATGCCCTTGGCCAGCATTTGCGGCACCGGGGCGAAACCGGCCGCGGTTTTCAGGTTCGAGGTCGGGTTGTGAATCACCCCGGTCTTGCCCGCCAGCGCCATCATGTCGATCTCGTCGGCATCGGGCCAGACCATGTGCGCGGCAATCAACGGATAGTCGAGCATGCCCAGCGCCGCGATATGACGCACCGAGGTGTTGTGATAGCGCTCGCGCATGATTTTCATTTCCGAAGGGCTTTCGGCGACATGCATCATGACCGGGGCGTTGAGTTCCCTGGCTGCGGCCAGCACCTGCTTGAGATGCTCCGGCGCCACCGTGTAGGCACCGTGCGGCGCAAAGGCCGGGATCAGCCGCCCCGCGGGGTCCTTGAAGGTGCGCACGAAGTCGCGCCCGGCGGCAAAGCTGTCATCCCAGCCCTTGAAGCCGGGGCTGGGGTAATCGATCATCGGCGCCCCCAGAATGGCGCGCAGGCCGCAGGCCTGGTAAACCCTGGCGGCGAC
>JALWUB010000061.1 GCA_026993275.1 Robiginitomaculum sp.
TGCCATAGCGCTTTGCCAGGATTGGCGCGATGTCGTCAAACGCCCTCGCCGCCATCATCTGGCAGGTTTCCATGGCGCCGGTCCGGATGTCATCGCACCAGGCGGCATAGGGGCCGCGGACCACCCCCTCCATGAACAGCCGCCGCGGCTTCCAGAACCGCGCAAAGTCCTGGCCCAGATCATCGGCATAGACCAGTCTGGAAAACCGTTTCATCCAGGCATCATAGATCAGCCCTTCCGGGCGGCCGGGGGCCAGATTGCCATCCCATGCGGCCAGCATCTGCCGCAGGGCCGCGCCCTTTTGCGTCTTCGGCCGGGCGGCGCTGATCAGCGGCAGCGCCTTGCGGGCCAGGTCGGACACCGTGTCCATCTGCATGGCCCGGAAACTCGCGGCATCATGCTTGGCGGTGGCCTCGAGGTTTTCCACGATGCGGCGGATGCGGCTGGCGCCATACCAGTGGCGGGTGATGAAATAGGGATAGCTGTCCGGGACGATCTTGTTGTTGGCGGTGGCAACATAATGGCGGCCGGGGTTGAGCGTGCGCGGCAAGGCCTCATAGGGGATTTCGCCGATCCAGGCGCCGCTGGCATCGCGCACCGGCACCCGCGCCGGGGCAACAAAGCCGATATTGCCGGCCGTATCGGCAAACACCATGTTCTGCTCAGGCATTTTGAAACGCGCCAGCGCCTTGTCGATTTGCGCAATGCTGCGCGCATCAATATCGGCCAGGCCAATGGACGCGGTGGTGTCGTCATCATCATCCAGCGTGCTGACCAGAATCACGCTCTGCCCGGGCCCGGCGATCCTGGTAGCGGCCGGGAACCATTCTGGTGGCAGGATGACGCCGCCACCGGCAAAGCGGACCGGCAAGGCCACATCCTTGCCGCCCTTGACATGGATGGTCTCGGTGATGGTCTTGGGCTTGAGCGCCTTGGTGTCGCGCACAAACAGGTCCGACGTGTCCGGCCCGGTATTGGTGAAGCCCCAGGCCATGACCCTGTTGCGCCCCAGGGTGACAAAGGGCGTGCCCGGCAGGGTGGCGCCCAGCACCATGGCATCCGGGGCATTCAGGCGGGCAAAATACCACACCCCCGGCGCACTCAGGCCCAGATGCGGGTCATTGGCCAGCATCGGCTTGCCGCTGGCGCTCAGCGTGCCGTCAACAACCCAGTTGTTGGAGCCCTTGGGCTGTTCGCCCATGGCGGGGCCAAGCGCCGGGCTCGCGGCCTTGCCGGGCGTTTCGGGCGGCAGCACCGAGGTCATGTCCCCGGCGCGCAGCGCCACCGGCGCATCGGCGGGGTAGGGGGCCAGGAATTGCGCCAGCTTTTCGGGGCCGAGAATTTCGCGCAGGCGCTTGCGGCCCGGTTCGTCGAACGCATCGCCGGAGAGATTGTAGGCCATCACCTTGAACACGGTCAGGGTATCGGCAGGCAGCCATTTTTCCGGCCGGGCGTGCAACACCGCATATTCGATGGGCGGCACATAGCCCTTGGCCAGGATCACCGCATTGACGCCGTCGGCATAGGCGGTGAGGGCGGCCTGTTCGGCGGCGCTCAAATGCGTCCAGGAGCCTTCGGCGGCGCGGCGCAGGCCCAGCGTGCGCATGCGCGCATCCACCGGCACGGCGCGCTGGCCCACCAGTTCGGCCAGGCGGCCGGAGCCAAAGCGGCGGCTCATGTCCATCTGGAACATGCGGTCCTGGGCGTGGGCAACGCCGAGGGCATAAAACATGTCATGGCGGTTAGAGGCAAAAATATGCGCAATGCCATGGGAGTTCCGGGCAATCTTTGCCGGGGCGTTCAGTTTTGTAAGGTTAATTATGCCCTCAGTCTGCGGCAAGGCGCTGTGCATGCGCCAATAGAGGCCAATGGCGGCCAGTCCGGCGAGCACGATGGCCATCCCGAGCAGGCGTCCGCCCCAGCGCAACATGATTTTCATTTTGTCCTCCAGCCCCAAATTTGCTTTAAGGCTAGCAAAGCAGGAGAGCGAAGCAAATGGCAAGATGCGCATTTATTGGCCTGGGGGTGATGGGGTTTCCCATGGCCGGGTTTCTCGTCAAGGCCGGACACCAGGTGTCGGTCTGGAACCGCACGGCGCAAAAGGCGCAAGACTGGG
>JALWUB010000062.1 GCA_026993275.1 Robiginitomaculum sp.
CCCAGCACATAGACCCACAGATTGACAAACCGGTTGTCGCTGATGGTCTGGCTGTGAAAGCGCACCGTCTCCACCGCGGAGGGATGGCTGAGCTTGAACAGTTCGGCCCTGGTGCGGCGGAACAGCAGCAGAAAGCGGATGATCTTCACCCCGCCCGCCGTGGACAGGGCCGCGCCGCCAACTAGCACGATGGCCATCACCGCCGTCAGCGGCAAGGCCGCCGTGCCGTCCGGGGTCATCGGCGCCGCATAGGTGGTGGCCAGGGAAATGCCGTTGAGCACGGCAGGGGCAAGATGGCTGCCCGCCGCCAACAGCGCGGCCGCCGCCAGCGCCGCCATCAGCAGCACGCCCAGGGTTTCGGGGTCCCGGAAATAGCCAATGCGGCCCCGGTGCAATTCCCAGTGCATGGCAAAGCTGGTGGCGCCCACCAGCATGCCCAGGGCGCCGCCCCAGGCGCCGGCGCCGCCTGCAATATCACTGAATGACGGCACACCGGGCAGGATGCCGCCGGTGGAGATGGCGCCGAACATGCCGATCAGGGCCTGAAAGAAGGACGCGCCGGCCAGAAGCAGCCAGAGCAACAGGCCCAGGCTGGCGAGGCCGTAAGTGCCTGCGGCAATCAGCGCCAGCGACCCAAGGCGCTCGGAAAAATCGCCCTTTCTGATGGTCAGAAGCGGCGAGCTGAACACCCCGGGCCCGGTCAGGTTCAGCGGTGCCAGCACGGCGAGCGCCAGCACGATGGAAAAATACCCGCCCAGCCATTGCAGCACACCGCGCCAGTACATCAGCGCATGGCGCTCCGGCTCCAGCCCCAGGACATGGCCGCCCGTGGTGGTGAATTGCGCCATCGCCTCGGCATAGGCAGAGACGAACGGCGTGTGCGCCGCCGCCATCTTCAGCGGAATGGCCGCCAGCACCGGCGTGCCCAGCCATATCGTCAGCATCAGCACCACCATGGTGCGCACACCGGAGGGGCGCCGCACCCCGCGCTCGCCGAGCACCAGGCCAATGGTCAGGGCAGAGCAGATCAGCACGGTGAGCGCAAATCCCGGCGCGGCAAGCCGGTCGCCCTCCCCCGATGCCAGAACATAGCCCGCCAGCGCATTGAGCGCCAAAAGCGCCGGAATCAGTGCCAGGGCCCGCCACATTCCGTTCACCGGCGTGCTCCTGCTTGGGAGCGCACATGATAAGGCCAACCTTGTGTTGCCATGAATTCATGCCCTCCCCTGCGTGTCATACCGGAAGCCGTCAGGCTATCCGGGACCCATAACCGGGCTGGCATACAGTCGTAGGCCCCGGATAATTTCTGGCGAAATTTCCGGGGTGACACGGCTTGGTCATGATGAGCGACCCGCAAACATGGCACCCTGGCTGCCCTGGGCGGAAAGATAGAAACTTCACACATAATCACGGCTGACCCGGAACATTTTTTCCACGCTGGGCACGGCTTCGCGCTCGGCGAACAGCACCACATGATCGCCAGCCTTGATGACAAAGTCCCCGCGGGGAAACAGCAACTGGTCGCCGCGCCGGACGGCGGCCACCTTGACGCCATCGGGAATGTCCACATCGCGCAGGGGGCGGCCGACCAGGGCCGACGTGCTCAGGGCCACGGCCTCGATCACCTCGGCCTCGCCATCCTCGACGCTCTGCACGGCAATGATGCGGCCCCGGCGCACATGCTGCAGGATGGTCGAGATCGTGGTTTCGCGCGGATCAATAAAGACATCGATGTCCAGCGGCTCCTTGAGCAGATCCAGCGTGCGGTCATTGACCAGGCACAGGGCGCGGCGCACGCCCGCTTCCTTGGCCAGCCCCGCCGCCAGCACATTGACCCGGTCATCATTGGTCAGCGCCAGGGCAATGTCGGCTTCCTCCACACCGGCCTCGTTGAGCATGTTGCGGGCCAGCCCGTCGCCATGGAGCACGACCGTGCGGTTGAGCGCCAGCGCGGCGCGTTCGGCCTGTTCGCTGTCCTGCTCGATGGCGCGCACGCGAATGCCGGGCAGTTTTTCCAGCTCCCGCGCCACATGCACGCCGATATGGCCGGCGCCAATCATCAGCACCTTGCGGCCGCGGGCCTCCTTGCGCCCCAGAATGTCCAGCGTGCGCGCCA
>JALWUB010000063.1 GCA_026993275.1 Robiginitomaculum sp.
GGTTTAATTTCATGCCGGCAGGAAATGTGAAATGGAAGAAAGCACATGCAGCAAAGGCCATACGCCTTTGCAAGGCTTGCTTTCGACAGATTGCGTTTCCTGCCGGCACCTGAAAGGCGAGGGATCTCATACGCCTGAAGGCGTCAAAAGGCCTTGAAAATATAACACGTTTCCTGCGCCCTTTTTCCTGTTCAGGCAAAAAATCTCTCCTCGTGAAATCAATCATCTGAATGCGTTTGGACCCCAGGGTCAGGACCTGTCATCGCGCCATGTCCTGTCGTGTCACCCCGGAAGCCGTCAGGCTATCCGGGGCCTGCGGCATGCTTGCGCCGCCCAATGGGTCCCGGATAAAGCGATGCTTTTCCGGGATGACACTTTCTGGTTCATTGGTTCTCTCTCACGTTAATGACCCGTCCAGTGGCATAGGCAAACCCGCCTAGCGCCCGAACTTGTAGGCCAGGCGCAGGCCAAGGTTATCGAGGCCCTCATTGCGCCCGTGCGCCAGAATCTGCCCGTGCGACATGTGTTCGAACACAAAGGCCGCATCCCAGCGCTCATTGAGGTGCAGCCCCAGCACGAAGGTGGGCCGGAACAGCACCCGCGAGCCCAGGATCACCCGGGTGGCATCCAGGCGGATGCGCTTCGGGTCGCCGGGATCCGGCGGCAGGTTGACAATGCCGTCATGGATTTCGAGGCCGAACTGGAACTCGCCGTAAAACACGGACGAGAAATCCTGCATCCAGGACAGGCCGGCGCCGCCAAAATTGGTTTCGCCTGCCGTGTTGACGGAGCCATGCAGATAGGGCCGCGGCTTGCCGGCCCAGGAGAGGAAGCCGGGAGAGGCGAACACCAGCTCGCTCTGAATGTCGGCACCGGCTTCCTTGCCGCCCGCGCCATTGCCGGTGAGATTGACGTCGTGCACCAGCACATTCAGGCGCACTTCTTCCAGCCCTCCTGCGCGGGCCGCAACCGGCGCCACAAGCCAGAATGCGGCCAGAACCGCCGCCACACGCAATACCTTGGTCTTCATACCGTTCCCCTGCCCAAAAGATTCGCGCCACCCTATAGCGCCATGCAGGGCCTGCAAAGCGCAATCCCTGGCGCAGGCCTCAAAACTGCAGGGCGCTGGCGCTGCGCACATGCGGCAGGGCGCGCACCGCCGCCAATTCGTCTTCGTTCATTGCCCGGTCGAGCCCGACCAGCGCCAGCGCCTGGCCGCCCTGGCAGGTGCGGCCCAGATTGAAGGTCGCGATATTGGCGCCGCTTGCGCCCAGATTCTGGCCCAGGGCGCCAATGAAGCCCGGCTTGTCCTCGTTCTCGACAAACAGCATGTGGGGCGAAAACGGGGCATCCAGCATCACGTCATTGGTGCGAATCACCCGCGGCTTCCCGGCGAACAGGGCGCCGGAGACGGTGCGCACGGTGTTTTCCGTCTCCACCGTGATGGAGATCACCGATTCGTAATCGCCCAGCTTTTCCTGGCAGGTTTCGGCCAGCACAATGCCGCGCTCGGCCGCCAGTGCAGGCGCCGACACCAGGTTGACATCGCCCAGCATGGGCCGCAGCACCCCGGCCAGCGCCGCCGAGGTCAGCGGCTTGATGTTGAGTTGCGCCACCTCGCCCAGATACGCCACCTCGATGCGCTTGACCCCCGAGGCCACCAATTGCCCGGCCAGCAGGCCGAGCTTTTCGGCCAGGTCGATGAACGGGCGCAGGCGCGGCGCCTCCTCGGCGCTGACCGAAGGCATGTTGAGCGCATTGGTGACGGCGCCGGTGAGCAGATAGTCGCTGATCTGATGGGCAATCTGCAAGGCCACATTCTCCTGCGCCTCGCGCGTGGAGGCGCCCAGATGCGGCGTCGCCACCAGGCCCGGCGTGCCGAAAAGAGGATTGTCGCGCGCCGGCTCCTCTGCATAGACGTCGAGAGCCGCGGCGCGCACATGGCCGGACTTCAGCCCCGCCAGCAAGGCGGTCTCGTCGACCAGGCCGCCCCGGGCGCAATTGACGATGATCACGCCTTCGCGGGTCTTGTTCAGGGCATCGGCGGAGAGGATGTTGCGGGTCTGCTCGGTCAGCGGCGTATGCAGGCTGATGACATGGGCGCGGC
>JALWUB010000064.1 GCA_026993275.1 Robiginitomaculum sp.
GACAAAGTCGGCATAGGCGACCTTCCAGGCGCCGCCATGATGCCCGCCGCCGCTGACCTTGATCACCTTCTTGATAATCGGCCGGTCTTCCATTGCATTCCCACCAGATGTTTTGCCCGGCATCAAACACCAAAGCGGTTAATTTCAGGTGTAGGGCCGGATGGCTTTCGTGCCGGGCAGGTCTGTCCCTGCGGGATTTCCGGCACAGCAAAACAAAATTGCCGCGTCCGCTTCCCGCCTGGAATAGCGGGGCGGTTGGATACTCTGCAAAAGAACGTTCAAGGGTGACTGGCGCACGCATGGAGGCTTCCCTTGCAGCGCTCCTGAGCCACAAGGCCTTATCCACCTTGATTCACGATCGCACTGGTCCTGGCAAAGCTGTTTTCAACCCCAGCCCGTTAATGTCTGCCAGCCAACCAAGCCCCTGAGCAAGCTAAAAAACAATAAGAACTGGCCCTCAGCCTAAGCACCAAGCCTGTCATTGTTGGAGAGGATCTGGCTGGATAGCCAGGCCTGCGTAATGCCTTCGCGGTCATCAAGCTCGCCGACAAGGTCGGCGCGCATCTCCACCGTCAGCAGGGCAAGCTGGTGCATGAGCTGATTGCCTTCATCATCCAGAATGGCCTGGTCTTGCGCAATCTTTGAAAAAACCCGGATCAACTGCTCGAACTGCGCCAGCACCGCCGGGCTGGCGATGATCGCCAGCTTGCTTGCCAGGATGCGCAGATGAATGCGCGCCGCCCGGTCGGCCTCGGCCGCGAGCATGATCTGCTCAAGATGGTTGATGAGTTCGAGATAGGTTTCCGTCTTGAGTTCAAGAAACTTGATGTTTTCCTCTTTCATCAACTCCACGCTGGTCTGCTTGTTGAGCAGCAGGGCGGTGATGAAAATGGTGATCAGGGTGCCAAGCAGGATCAGCACCACCTCTTGCGAAAACGGCAGGTGATCGGCCACATGGTAGGCATAACGCAGGAAAATATAGCCGCCTGCCATCAACAGCAGCGTCAGCACCATCAGGGCCAGGTTTTCGCGCGTGATGTTTTTCAGGCTGCGTCTCACCGGGGCGCTCCAGAGCGTTCCGTGCCGCCATCGCGGTTTTCGGAAGCATGGGTCAGGTAGAGCGCCAGCCCGATCAGGGCAATGCCGCCCGCAAAATAGATGAGGTCCGCGGGCCTGTGAAATTTCATCGCCAGCGCGTGTTCGAAATACCGGACCACGAGAATCATCAGCACGACCTTGGCCAGGCGTGTCTTCAGGTCATCGAGATTGCGGATGTCCAGCACCCTTGATGCGGCCTTGTCGTGATGCGCCGGATCAATCCTGCTGATGAACAGCTCATACAGCCCCAGGGAGAAGATCAGGAGCACGGTGCCGAGCAGATAGCCATCAACAACAGAGACAATATGGCGGACCATATTGTCCCGCAAATGCAAGCGGTCAGCGCTCGACAGGGCGGGTGAGGCATAGTGCAGCAAATCGCCGATCATGAACCAGACATCGACTGTGGAAATGTAAAACACGGCCAGGGATGCCAGGGCGCTGGAAATCACGGCCAGCAACACGATCAGGCGGCTGTTCCACAATGCCGTCTCAAACAGGCGTTCCAGGTTTTTCATCTCCCCCCCTGTTGCGGTTTTGCCCCCGGGCCCTGAAGAGGCGGCGCACCCGGTTTGAAGCGGCGGCACTGGCTGGTGGTCAGGGTCAACGGGTCACAAGGTCTTGAATCAAGCCTTGCCAGAATGCCCGCACTTGCACCCGCAGTCGAGAACAATTTGTGTTGCGGCGTCCACTGGCCGGCACGATGAGCAGATGGGGCAACCTTTAGCCTGTCCACGAGAGGGTTCGCAAACGACTGGCGAGGAAGGAAGCAGGGCCGTCATGGACCTGCGGCTGGCCAATCTGTCAAACCGCCCGCGCCTTTGAGATGAAGCGAGGATCGTGCCCTGCGGGTTTGGCGGCGCGGGGTTTGTAAATCTACGCCCTAAACCGCTGTGCGCACCGCCTGCACGACCCCGGCAGAGCACAGGAACATGCCGCGCCAGCTGTCGTCGAACTCCATCGCCATGGCGGCCTCGCGATAGGCCGGGCCGATGGCCTTT
>JALWUB010000065.1 GCA_026993275.1 Robiginitomaculum sp.
GGCCAGCCGATCATTGTGCCGTCCCAGGACATCGTGCTGGGGCTCTATTACCTGTCGCTGGAGTTTGACGGCCTGCCCGGCGAAGGCATGGTGTTTGCCGACATGGCCGAGATTGATGCCGCGCTGAATGCCGGGGTGGTGACCCTGCATACCAAGATCAAGGCGCGCTGGATCAGCAAGGATGCCGACGGCAATCCGGTCAGCAGCATTGTCGAGACCACGCCCGGGCGCATGCGCATTGCCGACCTTCTGCCGCGCAATGCCAAGGTGCCGTTCGAGCTGACCTCGACGCTGATGACCAAAAAGGCCATCGGCAATCTGATCGGCGAGGTGTACCGCCATTGCGGCCAGAAGGCGACGGTGATTTTCTGTGACAAGATCATGGGGCTGGGCTTCCGTGAAGCCTGCCGCGCCGGGATTTCGTTTGGCAAGGATGACATGGTGATCCCGCCGGAAAAGAAAACCCTGGTCGAGGACACCCGCAGGCTGGTGACCGATTACGAGCAGCAATATGCCAACGGCCTGATTACCCGCGGCGAGAAATACAACAAGGTTGTTGACGCCTGGGCCAAATGCACCGACCGGGTCGCTGATGCGATGATGGAGGCGGTGTCCAAGGTGCGCACGGACGTGCCGCCAGCGCAAAGCGTCAACTCCATCTACATGATGGCGCATTCGGGCGCCCGCGGCTCGAAAAACCAGATGAAGCAACTGGCCGGGATGCGCGGCCTGATGGCCAAGCCGTCCGGCGAGATCATCGAAACGCCGATCATCTCCAACTTCAAGGAAGGCCTGACCGTTCTGGAATACTTCTCCTCCACCCACGGCGCCCGCAAGGGCCTGGCCGATACGGCGCTGAAGACGGCCAATTCGGGTTATCTGACCCGACGTCTGGTGGATGTGGCGCAAGACTGCATCGTGACCGAGGAGGATTGCGGCACCGATGCGGGCATTCAGCTCAAGGCCGTGGTTGACGCGGGCGAGGTTGTGGTTTCGCTCGGCCAGCGCGTGCTGGGGCGGACCTGCGCCGAAGACATCATCCACCCCGCCACCGGCGAGGTCATTGCCGCCCGCGATACCTATATCGAGGAAAAGCTGGCGGCGCAGATCGACGAGGCTGATGTGATTTCCGTCAAGGTGCGCTCACCGCTGACCTGCGAGACCAAGGTCGGCATTTGCGCCACCTGCTATGGCCGTGATCTGGCCCGGGGCACGCGCGTCAATATCGGCGAGGCGGTGGGCGTCATTGCGGCCCAGTCCATTGGCGAGCCGGGCACGCAGCTGACCATGCGCACCTTCCACATTGGCGGCACCGCTCAGGTGTCGGAGCAATCCTTCATTGATGCCGCCCATAACGGCACGCTGGTGATCAAGAACGAGGCCGTCGTCAAGGATGCCTCCGGCTTCTATGTGGTGATGAACCGGCATACCCAGATCGCTGTGGTCGATGACAATGGCAAGGAACGCGAAAGCTACAAGCTGCTTTATGGCGCGCGTCTGACCAAGAAGAACGGCGCCAAGGTCAAGCGCGGCGACCGGCTGGTGGAATGGGATCCCTATACCACGCCGATCATCACCGAAACCGGCGGCACGGTGCAGCTTCTGGACGTCATTGACGGGGTTTCCGTCAAGGACGAGGTCGATGAGGCGACCGGCATTTCCTACAAGATGATCATTGACTGGCGTTCGCACAGCCGCGGCGCGGGCGTGCAGCCGACCATTGTGATTGTCGATGACAAGGGCGAGCCGGTGAAGCTGCCGGGCGGCCGCATCGCCAAATACATGCTTGCCGTCGGTGCCATCATCTCGGTCAATAATGGCGACAAGGTCAAGCCGGGCGATGTGATTGCGCGGATTCCCAATGAGGGCGCCAAGACCCGCGACATCACCGGCGGCCTGCCGCGGGTGGCGGAACTGTTCGAGGCGCGCAAGCCCAAGGACCACGCCATCATTGCCGACATTGACGGGCGGGTGGAATATGGCCGCGATTACAAGAACAAGCGGCGCATTTCCATCATCCCCGAGGACGAAACCCAGGAGCCATCGACCTATCTTGTGCCCAAGGGCAAGCACCTGACGGTGCAGGATGGCGACATG
>JALWUB010000066.1 GCA_026993275.1 Robiginitomaculum sp.
GAGATCGGTGGCAAGTTCGTCCCCGGCCTCGGCGCGGGCATAAAAGCGCGCCAGTGCCGCTTCCAGCCAGGTAAAGGCAATGGAGTGGAAAAACGTCATGGCCGCCAGCACCAGGCCATAGCGGCCATAATCCTCCGGGCTCATCAGCCGGGTCAGCAGGAAGATACCGCCAAAGCCCGCCAGGGCCTGGGCGATATTGACCGGCAGATAGCCAAGCAGGTGCTTCCACAGCATGGCGTGTCCTCGTTCTGGGGCGCTGACGCGTTGTTAGGGATTTGATGATAGGACCATAGCCCTAAACTTGAGTGAATCCGGCGAAACTTTTGCGAAGGAGCCGCGCGGCGTGCACACAAAGATCAAAAGGCCCTCGGAACTGAGCGCCGCCGAGCGCGGCGCCTGGCGCACCTTCACCCGGGCCGACCCGGCCCTGGCCAGTCCCTATTTTGCGCTGGAATTCGCCCTGGCCTGTGACCAGGTGCGCAGCGATACGCGCGTGGCGGTGATCTCTTCGGGCGGCCAGGCCAGAGGGTTCTTGCCCTATCAGCGCGGCCCGCTGGGCTATTGCCTGCCGCTTGGCGGGCCATTGAGCGATTTTCAGGGCCTGATCCAGGAGCCGGGCGCCGTTTTGGACCTGGGTGCGGTCTTGCGCGCCGCCAGCATCAGCGTGCTGCCATTTGATTTTGTGCCGCAATCGCAAGGCGCCTTTGCCGGTTATTTCGAGCACGGCGAGGACAGCTATTATGCAGACCTGGCCAACGGTTTTGAGGCCTGGCATGCCGGGCGCATGGCCGGGCACAAGAAAAGCCTGAAGCGCTATGCCGCCAACGCAAGGCGCATGCAGAGCAGGGTAGGGGATCTGAAATTCACTCTTGATGAGCGAAACCCCGAGGCCTTTGCGCAGCTTTTGCAGTGGAAAAGCGCGCAATACCGGGCGAGCAGTTATTTCGACGTGTTTTCGGTGGACTGGACCAGCGCCCTGTTGCGCGCCCTGTGGGCGCATCAGGGCGGGGATTTCGCTGGCCAGTTGTCAACGCTGTATGCGGGCGGGCATCTGGTGGCGGCGCATTTTGGCATGCGCACGCGCCGCGCCGCGCATTACTGGTTCCCGGCCTATGATCCGGAGTTTGCCGCCTATGGCCCCGGCCACACCCTGCTTCTGGAGTTGATCCGCGCCCATGCGCAAGACGGCGTGCAGGCGGTGCATCTGGGCACCGGCGATTACCGCTACAAGCACCAGTTTGGCGGCGCCGCGGTGACCCTGTGTTCCGGCACGGCCATGGCGCCGTCTTTCGCCGCCATGTGCCGCCAGAGTGTCAGGGGCGTGCAAAAACTGTTTGAAGCTCTGCCGCTCGGACCCGTCTCGGCCCTGCCGGGCCGGGCCTTGCGGCGGCTCGATCGCACCATGGCATTCCGCGCCGCGTAAAGACTTGGTGCTTATGCCTTGGGCGGGGCAATCAGCGCCGACAGGGCCAGCCCCAGCGCCAGATAGCACCAGGCGCAATGGCCATAGAGCAGCAGGGCGCCGTCCTGTGCCGCGGGCGCGGCGCCGCCCAGGCACACCGCCAGATGCGCAAACGGGTCATGATAGATCGCCGCCATGGAGATGCACGAGGCGATGAAGGCCAGGCCGGCGCCAAGGGCCAGCATCCGGCGAAAGCCCATGCGGCGCCAGGCTTTCAGAGTGATTGCCAGAGGTTTTGCGCGTGATGGCATGTCATGACCCTTTTCAGCGATGCCATGGTGTTGGCGCCGATTATGGCCTGTTTTTGATGTCCGGCAAGGGCAAAACAGGCCGGGTGCGACATATTAGCGCTATCTAATAAGATGCGGCATTTTACCCCTTGAGAATTTTCGCAAACGAGAGTTGACTGCCCGGCATGCGCCATGACTGGCTGTGATCATTGCAGGGGGAGCCTGAAGATGAGCAATTCTGATGTCCGCAAGGGTGTGGGCCTTGATGTCATAACGCTGGGCGGGTTTTTGATCGTTTTGGATGTGATCAGCCTGTTCCTGGCGGCCCGGACCCAGGACCCGCTGATGCGGATGCATGCCTATATCATGCTGGGCGCGTTCACGCTGGGCCTGGCCGCGCTGGCCATGCGCGCCGCCAACGGCATCACCTATGACGAAAGCCGCTATGAGGAGGGCATCGTCAAGGCCGGGGTCATCGCCACGGTGTTCTGGGGCATTGTCGGCTTTTCCGTTGGGGTCATCATTGCCGCGCAACTGGCCTTCCCCAACATGATGTATTTTCAGGATATCGGCTGGCTCAATTTTGGCCGCCTGCGGCCGCTGCACACCTCGGCGGTGATTTTCGCCTTTGGCGGCAATGCCCTGATCGCCACCTCGTTTTATGTGGTCCAGCGCACCAACCGGGCGCGGCTGGCTGGCGGCGTATGGCCGTGGTTCGTGTTCTGGGGCTATCAATTGTTCATCGTGCTGGCCGCCACCGGCTATGTTTCGGGCATCACACAGAGCCGCGAATATGCCGAGCCGGAATGGTATATCGACCTGTGGCTGACCATTGTCTGGGTCGCCTATCTGCTGGTGTTCCTGGGCACGCTGATGAAGCGCAAGGTCAAGCACATCTATGTGGCCAACTGGTTCTACCTTGCCTTCATCGTCACCATCGCCATGCTGCACATCATCAACAATCTGGCGGTGCCCATCGCCTGGACCGAGCACAAGAGCTATTCGGCCTTCTCCGGCGTGCAGGATGCCATGACGCAATGGTGGTATGGCCACAATGCCGTGGGCTTCTTCCTGACCGCCGGCTTTTTGGGCATGATGTATTATTTCGTGCCCAAGCGGGCCGAGCGGCCGGTCTATTCCTACCGGCTTTCCATCGTCCACTTCTGGGCGCTGATCTTCATCTATATCTGGGCCGGGCCGCACCATCTGCACTACACGGCCCTGCCGCAATGGGCGCAGACCCTGGGCATGACCTTCTCGATCATGCTGTGGATGCCTTCCTGGGGCGGCATGATCAATGGACTGATGACGCTGTCCGGCGCCTGGGACAAGCTGCGCACCGACCCGGTGATGCGCATGCTGGTGGTTTCGGTGGCCTTCTATGGCATGAGCACGTTTGAAGGACCGGTGATGTCGATCCGCGCCGTCAATTCCCTGTCGCACTATACCGACTGGACCATTGGCCACGTGCATTCGGGCGCGCTCGGCTGGGTCGCCTATGTCAGCTTCGGCGCGCTCTATTGCATGGTGCCGTGGCTGTGGAAGCGCAAACGGCTCTATTCCAACGACCTGGTGGAATGGCATTTCTGGATTTCCACCATCGGCATCGTTTTCTACATCACCGCCATGTGGGTCAGCGGCATCATGCAGGGGCTGATGTGGCGCGCCTATAACAGTTTCGGCTTTCTGGAATATTCCTTCGTCGAGACCGTCAAGGCCATGCACCCCTATTACATCATCCGCATGACCGGCGGGCTGCTGTTCCTCATCGGCGCGCTGATCATGGCCTACAATTTGTGGCGCACGGCGCGCGGCGATGTGCGCAAGGGCGAAAGCGTGCCCGATGTCATGCCGGCGTCCGCCGCCATAGCCACAGCGTAAGGGGGAGAGCCATGTCCTTGTTTTCCAGACACGTCATTCTTGAAAAGAACTCCCTGCTGCTGACCGTGGCCATCCTGATCGTGGTGTCCATAGGCGGGCTGGTGGAAATCGCGCCGCTGTTCTACATTTCCAGCACCATCGAGAAGGTGGACGGCATGCGTCCCTACACGCCGCTGGAGCTGACCGGGCGCAACATCTATATCCGCGAGGGCTGCTATCTGTGCCACAGCCAGATGATCCGGCCCTTGCGCGACGAGGCCGAGCGCTATGGCCATTACAGCCTTGCCGCCGAGAGCATGTATGATCACCCCTTCCAGTGGGGCTCCAAGCGCACCGGGCCGGACCTGGCCCGGGTCGGCGGCAAGTATTCCGATGCCTGGCATGTGGCGCACCTGACCGATCCGCGCGCCGTGGTGCCCGAGTCGGTGATGCCGCCCTACAAGTTTCTCAAGGACAATCTGCTCGATGGCCGCACCATTGCGGAGGACCTGAAAGCCAACAAGATTGTCGGCGTGCCCTATACCGAGGACGAGATCAAGAACGCCAGGGCCGACCTGTTTGCCCAGCTCAGTGAAGATTCGGACGATTATGAGGCCTTCATCAAGCGCTATCCGGGGGCCAATGTGCGCGACTTTGACGGCGATCCGGAGCACGCCACCGAGATGGATGCGCTGATCGCCTATCTGCAAATGCTCGGCACCCTGGTCGATTTCTCGACCTATCAGGCCGATGCCGACGAAAATCTGCGCTAGGGGGGTGTGATGTCTTATGAAGCCATGGCCCATTTCGCCCAGACCTGGGGAATGCTTTATTTTGCCGCCATCTTTGCCCTGGTGCTGCTCTATGCCCTGTGGCCGGGCAATCAGAAAACCTTTGATGAAGCGGCAAAGCTCGCCATTGACGATGATGAGCCGATCCCTGCTGATGACAGGAGGAATCCATGACTGAGCGTCCCGAAGTTGACCAACATTCCGGCACCGAGACCACCGGCCACGAGTGGGACGGCATCAAGGAGCTGAACACGCCGCTGCCGCGCTGGTGGCTGATCATCTGGGCGGGCAGCATCATCATTTCCATCATCTATATGGTGCTGATGCCGTCCTGGCCGCTGCCCTGGGCCAATACCTATCTGAAGGGCCTGCGCCACTATTCGGAACGGGCGCATTTCGAGCAGGACATGGCCAAGCTGGCGGCCTCGCGCGGCCCCAATGAGGCGAAGCTGGCGCAAACGCCGCTGGATCAGGTCGAGAAGGATCCGGACCTGCTCAATTTCGCCATGGCCGCGGGCAAGTCCGCCTTTGGCGACAATTGCGCCACCTGCCACGGCTCCGGCGGCGTCGGCGCCAAGGGATTCCCGGCGCTGGTCGATGATGACTGGCTGTGGGGCGGCACGCTGGAGGACATCAAATACACCATCACCAATGGCATCCGCTCCACCGGCGACAATACGCGCTTCTCGCAAATGCCGGCCTTTGGCCGCGATGGCATGCTGACTCCTCAGCAGATCAACGATCTGGTCGAATATGTGGTGCACCTGTCAGGGCGCGAGGCCGATGCCGCTGCCGTGGCGCGGGCCAAGCCCCTGTTCGAGGACAATTGCGCCGTCTGCCATGGCGAGGACGGCAAAGGCACGCGCGCGCTGGGCGCGCCCAACCTGACCGACGCCATCTGGCTCTATGGCGGTGACCGGGACACGATCCGCGAAACCATCACCAATGCCCGTCAGGGCGTCATGCCGACCTGGGGCGGAAAGCTGCCGCCCTGGCAGATTGATGCGCTGACGATTTATGTCCATTCACTTGGCGGCGGGGAATAGCCCCCGCCACGCCGACCCTGGGCCTGGAGGCCGATTTGGGCAAGACAACGATCATCGGGGGCCCGCCGGGTAAAAGCGGCGGGCCTCGCCATGCCGCTCATGGCGTCGAGAGAATCGACGTCAAGGCCGTCAATGCTGCGCAGCATCGCGAGCTGTATCAGAAGCGGGTGCCGGTCTACCCGAAGCTGGCGCATGGCACCTTCCGCAAGATCAAGTGGGTGTTCCTGTTCACCCTTCTGGGGATTTATTACATCATCCCCTTCATCCGCTGGGATCGCGGCCCCGGGGCGCCGAATCAGGCGGTGCTGGCCGATTTTGCCGGCCGGCGGTTCTATTTCTTCAATATCGAGATCTGGCCGCAGGAGGTCTATTACATCACCGGCCTGCTGATGCTGGCGGCCTTCGGCCTGTTTCTGGCCACGGCGCTGTTTGGCCGCGTCTGGTGCGGCTATGCCTGCCCGCAAACCGTGTGGACGGACCTGTTCATCGCCGTCGAGCGCATGGTCGAGGGCGACCGCAATGCCCGCATCAAGCTCGCCCGCCAGCCCCTGCGCGGCAAGAAACTCGTCAAGAAAATCATCAAGCACACCCTGTGGCTGCTCATCGCGCTGATGACCGGCGGCGTCTTCGTGCTCTATTTCCACGACGCGCCAACCGTGGTGCGCGGCTTTTTCACCGGCCATGCGCCGCCCTCGGCCTATCTCTTTGCCGCGCTGCTGACCTTCACCACCTACAGCCTGGCCGGGTTCATGCGCGAACAGGTGTGCACCTTCATGTGCCCGTGGCCGCGTATTCAGGGCGCGCTGACCGACGAGGACAGTTTCGAGGTCACCTATCGCGACTGGCGCGGCGAGCCGCGCGGGCCGCACAAGAAGGGCGAGCCGTGGGAGGGCCGCGGCGACTGCATCGATTGCAAGCAATGCGTGGCCGTCTGCCCCATGGGCATCGACATTCGCGACGGCGATCAGCTCGAATGCATCAATTGCGCCCTGTGCATTGATGCCTGCAATGCGGTCATGGAAAAGGTGGGACGGCCCAAATGGCTGATTGCCTATGACACCGGGCGCGACCGCATCCGCGCCCGCGAGGGGCTGCCGCCGGAGCACCATTTCATCCGGCCGCGCACGATCCTGTATGGCTTTCTGGTCACTGCCATTGCCGCGGTCATGCTCTATGGGCTGACGCACCGCTCGACGGTGGATCTCAATTCCCTGCGCGACCGCAGCCCCACCTTCGTGCGCCTTTCCGACGGCTCGGTGCGCAATGGCTATACGCTGAAGATTCTCAACAAGGCGACGGAGCCGCGCGATTACCGGGTGTCGGTGTCCGGCATTGAGGGCATGACGCTGAAAGCCGTTGGCCTGGAGGGCGACGGCAAGAGCGTCCTGGTGCATGCCGACCCGGACAAGGTGCGCGAGGTCAAGATTTACCTGACCGTGCCGGCGGACAAGGTCAGGACCTTGAAAGCCTCGACGCCGATCTCCATAATTGTGGAGGAGAAGAGCGGCAAGGCGCGCGCGGTCAACAAGACGGTCTTCTTGTCGGGCAAACGATGAGCAAGCCAAGGTTCACAATCAAGGGCTGGCATGTGCTGGCCGCGATCCTGGTCTTTTTCGGCATTGATTTTGCCGTCAATGGCTATTTTGCCTATGCCGCCACCAAGACCTTTCCCGGCGAGAGCTTCCATCAGCCCTATGCCCAGGGCATTCACTACAATGACGAGCTGAAACTGCGCGCCGCGCAAAGAGCGCTGGGCTGGGCCGTGCGCTACAATGCCTATCGCACCGACGATGGCGCCCTGACCGTCGTGGTCAAGATTGTGGACCGCAATGCGGCGCCGCTGGATGGCCTGGAGGTGGGCGGCATTTTGCGCCGCCGCGGCGATGCCGATGCCGATCGCAAGATTGTGCTGGCGGGGCAGGGCGGCGGGATCTACCGCGTCCGCCTTGAGGATGTGCCCGTGGGCCGCTGGTTTCTGGACGGCAAGGCCCGTGATGGCGCCGGCCATGCCTTCGAGTTCAAGAGTGCGCCATGGCTGCGCTGAACGACTTCGCGGAAAACCTGAAAATCAATCCGTGTCATCCCGGAAAAACGCACGTTTTATCCGGGATCCATGAAGTCCGTGAAACGCCCTCATGGACCCCGGATCATTTCTCCCGAACTGTCCGGGGTGACACGCTGGGTTCAGATCATGAGGCTGTTCAATGCATGATGCCATAGCTTCAGACACCGGCGCCGCCCGCGGCTGCCCGACCATGGGCGGGCCTGTGGCCGAGCGCGGCGCCGCGGCCGATCCGTCCGCCTTCGTGCGCCATGGAGAGGATGGCCTGGCCCATCTCGACCTTCTGGTGCGCGGCGCCCGCTGCGCCGGCTGCATTGCCAAGATCGAGGGCGGCGTCAACAGCCTGCCGGGGGTGCATGCCAGCCAGCTCAACCTCAGCACCGGCAAGCTCAGTGTCGATTTCGAGGCCAGGCGGGCCGATCCGGCGGGCATTGCCCGCAAGGTCGCGGACCTGGGCTATCAGGTGGCCCCCTTTGATCCGGGCGAGGCCGAGGAAGAGCGCGACCGGCAGGGGCGCTTCCTGCTCATCTGCATGGCCGTGGCCGGGTTTGCGGCGATGAATGTGATGCTGTTCTCGGTTTCGGTCTGGGCCGGGTTTGGCGGCGAAATGCAGGCCAGCACAAGGGCACTGTTTCACTGGATTTCGGCGTTGATCGCCTTGCCCGCCGCCGCCTTTGCCGGGCAGCCGTTTTTCCGCTCTGCCCTTGCCTCCCTGCGCAAGGGCCAGGCCAATATGGATGTGCCGATCTCGCTGGCGGTGCTGCTGGCGCTGGGCGTCAGCCTCTATGAAACCATGACCGGCGGTGCCGATACCTATTTTGATGCGGCGCTGATGCTGCTGTTCTTTCTGCTGGTCGGGCGCTGGCTCGATCATCGTTTGCGCGGCCGCACCCGGCTGGCGGCGCGCGAGCTTCTGGCCCTGCAGGCGGCCACCGCCAACAAGCTGGAGGACGATGGCACGGTGCGGGCGGTGCAGGCGCGCGACATTGTGCCCGGCGACA
>JALWUB010000067.1 GCA_026993275.1 Robiginitomaculum sp.
GCGCATGCAGATAGAGCAATGCCGCATCGACCCAGTCGGCCACATGATGATCCAATGGCGCGCAATGCCCGGCAAACACCCAGCCGCCTTCGGGGGCAATCTGCAGATAACCGTTTTCTGCGCCCGCAGCGGCAAATTGCGACAGATGATGGACAAAACCGGCAACAGGGGCTTTCAGTTCCGGCGCGGTCAGCAGCGGCGTGCGCAAGGCGGCGACCCTGTGATCCGGCGCGGCTTCGGCCAGGCACAGTGCGTCACCCGGCACATACCCGGTATAGCCATCGCGCACCGCCTGGCCCCAGACCCAGCCGCGTTTGATCTCATAGGCATCGAAACGCTCGCCCAGCAGCAACTCGCTCAGCAAGGCGGTGCCGCGCCCCGGCCCCTTGTGCAGCGGCGCAATGCGGGCGCAGACCTGCATGGCCTTTGGCGCGGCATAGCGCGGCGCCCTGATGCGCCCGCGCAAGCTCTCCGCCGCCAGGTCCGGCCGTGCCGGCGTGATGCGCGGATCAAATGCGCCCACAGCTTCAGGCTCCGCCATAGCGGCGCTCCAGCACGGCAAAGACGGCGCGCACGCCCTGCACATCGCCGCCCTGCGGGTGGGCGGGACGCGGCTTTTGCACCCAGGCGTAAATGTCGAAATGCAGCCAGGGCGCCTCACCGGCAAAGCGGCGCAGGAACAGCGCCGCGGTGACCGAGCCGGCCATCGGGCTGGATGCCGTGTGGCAGATGTCGGCGACGGGGCTGTCCAGCAGCGCCTCATAGCCATCCCACAGCGGCATGCGCCATAACGGGTCCGCGCACTGCGCCCCGGCCTGTTGCAGCTCTGCGGCCAGGGCCTCGTCGGCGGTGTAAAAGGGCGCCAGTTCCGGCCCCAGCGCCACCCGGGCCGCGCCGGTCAGGGTGGCAAAGTCGATCATCAGGTCCGGGTTTTCTTCGGCGGCGCGGGCGAGCGCATCGGCAAGCACCAGGCGGCCTTCGGCGTCGGTATTGTCCACCTCCACGCTCAGCCCCTTGCGGCTGCGCAGGACATCGCCGGGGCGATAGGCATTGCCGGAAATGGCATTGTCGGCAATCGGCAGCACCAGGTGCAGCCGCACCTTCAGCCCGGCAGCCATGATCATGTGCGCCAGCGCCATGGCGTTGGCGGCGCCGCCCATGTCCTTTTTCATCAGCCGCATGTATTGCGCCGCCTTGATGTCGAGCCCGCCAGTGTCAAACACGATGCCCTTGCCGATGATGGCGATGCGCGGCGCGTCTTCCTCTCCCCAGACGAGTTCGACGAGGCGCGGCTGGTGGACGGAGGCGCGGCCAACCGCATGAATGAGCGGAAAGTTCTGCGTAAGCAGGTCCTCGCCCGCAATGCTGGTGACCGTGGCGCCAAAGCGCCGCCCCAGCGCCTGCACCGCGTCTTCGAGCGCCTCCGTGTTCAGGTCTTCCGCCGGGGTGTTGATCAGGTCGCGGGCCAGGGCGATGGCCTGCATGGTGCGCATGGCGGCCTCGCGGTCCGCGGCATGAATGTGAATGCGCGCAGGCCCGCGCGGGCGCGGCGCATAGCGCGTGAAGGCATAGGCGCCCATCAGCCAGGCCAGCGCCAGTTGCTGGCGGTCAATGGCGGCGGGGGCGAAATGCAAGGCGTAATCGCCTTCGGGCAAGAGCGTGGCGGCATCGCCAAGGGCAAAGGTATTGGCCGCATCGCCTGCGCCCATGAGCGCCAGCGGCGGCCTGCCGGACCGCGGCAGCAGCATGGCCTCGCCGCGCTTGGCGGCAAAGCCCTGGGCCCGCACCAGTTCGGCCAGGGCTTCGGGGGCGCGCTCCAGCCAGGGCTCCAGAATGGCCGGGGTCAGCACATGCAGGGGCCGCTGATCAGGGTGCGGGCGGGCAAGAAGGGTTTCGGTCACGGCAGTGTTCCTGTTCTGCGGCGGGGCTGGCGCTGGCATTAACCGGTTGTTGAGAGTCGCAAGGGCATTTTAGCAATTGATTAACCATGACCCGCCTTGAGTCGTCCCCATGCGTATAGCCCCAATCACCGGATATGCAATGCTTGGCCTGGCCCTGCTGCTCAGCGCCTGTGCGAGCGCGCC
>JALWUB010000068.1 GCA_026993275.1 Robiginitomaculum sp.
AAAGGCGGCCTTGAGGTTTTTCGACCCGGCGGTGAAATTGAGCATGGCGGGCACGCGCCCATAGGCCAGCAGGGCGAAAAAGGCGATCACCGAGCCTGCGCCCGTGGGCAGCAAAATGCCGACGGTTTCGCCCTTTTTGGCATGGCGCCGCAAGGCGCTGCCAAGGGCGAAGGCGGCGCGGATGATTTCCGTATAACTGAGCTGGCGGTCATCCGCATCGACGATGGCGATGGTCTTGCCGCCAAATTGGCGGCGGGCGCGCAACAGGGCGGCAAAGATGGATTTGCGCCCGGTTTGTGGATTGTACTGTGTCATGTGAGCCCGTGCTGTTGTTCTGTCCGCACTTTGGCGGCGCCTCCCTTGAAATACCCTAACCATTTGTATCGGCTTTGCAAAGTGCCCGGGCGGCGGCGCCGGTCCGGCAAACATGAATGATCGTTAAGATGAGCAGTCTGGCCATGGCCCTGCCGGTTTGCTAGGGCTGCTCATGCTGGAGAACCGGAGGGCTGATTCATGCGCTGCATTTTTGTTGCCATTGGCTTGTTTTCACTCTTTTCCTCGCCATTGCTTGCCGATCCGATCGAGCAGACGAAGGGCGATTTTCAGGACAAGTTCCGGCAGATGGAGGACGAGGACTGGCCCACGCCCAATGGCGTGCGCTCGGCGACCGGCGCGCCCGGGCCGCAATACTGGCAGCAGGAGGCGGATTACGTCATCCGCATTACGCTGGACGAAAACAAGAAGCGCCTGAGCGGCAGTTCGCAAATCACCTACACCAACAACTCGCCTGAAAGCCTGCCCTTCCTGTGGGTGCAGATGGACCAGAACCGTTTCAAGGCGGATTCCCTGGGCGAGCTGTCCGCCACCGCCCGCTCGTCCAGCAAGATCTCCTACAGCGCGGCGCGCCGGGCCATGGCCATGCAAGCCTTCAAGGGCGGTTATGAAGTCTCCTCGGTCACAGACGGCAAGGGCGCGGCGCTGCCCTACAGGATCGTGGACACGCTGATGCGCGTTGACCTGCCGCAGCCGCTGGCGCCGGGGCAAAGCACGGTCCTGAAGATCGGCTATGCCTACAACATCATTGATGCGCGCGTCATTGGCGGCCGCGGCGGCTATGAGTGCTTTACCAGGAAGGGCGAGGACGGCAATTGCATATTTGAAATCTCGCAATGGTATCCGCGCATGGCCGTGTTCTCGGATTATGAAGGCTGGCACAACAAGGCCTTTCTGGGGCGCGGCGAATTCACCCTGGAATTTGGCAATTATGATGTGCAGATCACCGTGCCGTCCGACATGGTGGTCAACGCCACCGGCACCTTGCAAAACCCGCAGGAGGTGTTGAGCGCGGCCCAGCGCAAGCGCTTGGAGCGCGCCAGAACCGCCAAGGCCCCGGTGTTCATCGTCACCCCCGCCGAGGCGGCAAAGGCCGAAAAGGGCAAGCCCAGGGGCACAAGAACCTGGCATTTTCATGCAGACAATGTGCGCGATTTCGCCTGGGCGGCGTCGCGCAAGTTCATCTGGGACGCCATGGGCGTGCATCTGGGGATGGACGGCGCGCCGCAAACCATCATGGCGATGTCGTTCTATCCCAAGGAGGCCGAGCCGCTCTGGTCCACCTATTCGACCAAGGTGGTGGCCCACACCCTGAAAGTCTATTCGCATTTTTCCACCCCCTATCCCTGGCCCAAGGCGACCTCGGTCAATGGCCCGGTGGGCGGCATGGAATACCCGATGGTGACGTTTAACGGTCCGCGTCCAACCAAGGACGACAAGGGCAATCTGACCTATTCGCGGCGCACCAAATACGGCCTGATCTCGGTCATCATTCACGAAATCGGCCATGGCTTCTTCCCGATGACGGTCAATTCGGACGAGCGCCAGTGGACCTGGATGGACGAGGGGCTGAACACCTTCACGCAATTTCTGGCCGAACGGCTGTGGGAAGACGATTACCCGTCGCGGCGCGGTGATCCCAAGAACATCACCGGCTACATGAAGTCCGAACACCAGGTTCCGATCATGACCAATTCGGAATCCATCCTGCAGTTTGGCAACAATGCCTATGGCAAGCCGGCGACGGCGCTGAACATCCTGCGCGAGACCATTCTGGGCCGCGACCTGTTCGACAAGGCGTTCTCGACCTATGCCAATCGCTGGCGGTTCAAGCGCCCGACGCCGTATGACTTCTTCCGCACCATGGAAGAGGTGTCCGGGGTGGATCTCGACTGGTTCTGGCGCGGCTGGTTCTATTCCACCGACCATGTGGACATTTCCATCGACAAGGTGGTCAAGGGCACGATCAACACCACCAATCCGGATGTCGAGGCCGTGTATGCGGGCGAGCAGGACAAGGTTGTGCCGCAGCCGCTGTCCATCACACGCAACAAGGACATGAAAAAGGCCGTCGATGAAGACCCGTCATTGCTGGATTTTTACAACCGTCACGGCAAGCGCACGGTCACCGAGAGAGAGCGCAAGGCCTACAAGAAGGCCTATGGGAAGCTTGAGCCCTGGCAAAGGAAGATCCTGGATGCAAAGGAGAACTTCTATTTTCTGACCTTTTCCAACAAGGGCGGGCTGGTCATGCCGGTGCTGCTGGAGCTGACCTACAAGGACGGCTCCAAGCAATCCTTGCGCCTGCCGGCGGAGGTGTGGAAAAACAACCCGCACCGCATCACCACGCGCGTCATGAGCCCCAAGGAGTTGGTGTCGGTGCAGGTTGATCCCAACTGGGAAACCGCGGATACGGACATGGACAACAATGTCTTTCCGCGCCGCATCATTCCGTCCCGGCTTGAGGTCTATCAGGCGCGCCGCAGCGGCAAGCCGAACTTGATGCAGCGCATGGACAAGGCCGTTGACCGCGACAGCATGGCGCCGCACAAGGCCAGGAAGGGCAAAAAGCACAAGGGCGGCGAATGAGGCGTGTGACTTGGCGCTCACCCTTCAACAAGCACAGGATGAAAATATGCCGGCTTGTCCTGTCCGTCTTGGCGCTGTGTCTGGCCTCGGGTCCGGCGCTGGCGCACCGCGCCCATGCGGGGCTGACGGAGATTGCGCCGGACAGAAGCGGGCGCATCCTTGAAATCACGCACAGGCTCTTTGCCCACGATCTGGAGCCGGTGCTGTTTCACAAGGTCTATAACGACTGGGCGCAGTCACCGCAGGGCGTTGCCCGGGTGGGCGCCTACAGCGCCGCGCACTTTGCCCTGACGGCGGATGGCAAGCCCCTGGCGCTCGACTATGTCGGTGCCGAGCCGGAAGGCGAATTCATCTACATCTATTTCACCGCGCCCTTTCCCAAGGGCGCCACCCGCCTTGGCGTTGCGGATTCCCTGCTCATGGATGCGCTCGATGACCAGGTCAATCTGGTGAACCTGACCCTGGGCGGCAAAACCCAAAGTCATTATTTCCGCTATGGGGACGCGCCGCAGACATTTGCCCTGCCGGGGGCAGCAAAAAACTGATCCGTCCGGCGCGGCGGAAACGCCATTTTTACCATTCCCCGCCATAGTCGGGCCTGCGCAGGCAAGGCTGCGCGCTCAAGGCCGCATAAACGCAGAAAGCGTGGACGGTGAATGGTTGGACATGACACGCATCAAACGGGCTCTGACGTTCGCAGGCTTCGCCCTGCTGATTTCATATTTTGGCTATCACACCCTGACCGGCACGTCCGGGGTGCGCAGCCTGGCCGCCTATCATCAGCGCGAGGCGGTGCTGCAGCGCCAGCTTGACCGTCTGCGCGCATGCCGGGCCGACTTGCAAAAGCGCATCCGCATGCTCAGCGATGAAAGCCTTGATCTGGATTATCTCGATGAACGCGCCCGCGCCGTGCTGTTCTATGCCAACCCGGCGGACACAATGCTGTCTCTCGGCAAGGCGCGCCCCGGCGCGGTTGCCAAAAGCCACGCCTGTGATGACATCATTTCGTAAGGCCTGACGGTTTATCTGTCAGGTGCCGGGCCCTGATGATGCGCCCGGTCAGCAGCCGCAGGCCCAGTTCCATGGCCAGGGCGATGACGGCGAGGGCGCCGATGCCAAGCAGCAGGGCGGGGCTCTTGTGCCACAGATACAGGGTGCTGGCCGCGATGGCGCTGAAACTGGCCAGTATGGCGAGCACGATCATGGCCAGTGGCGCGCCGGTGTCGCGGCGCAGGCGCAGATGGCCGACATGCACCACCAGGTGGGCAATCAGGGTGCTGATGGCGCCGATGGCGGCGATTTGCGAGAGATCGAGAAACACGGCCAGCAGCAGGATGATGGCCGAGGAAATCACCAGGCCTTCGCGGCTGTGGCCGATGGGCTGGCCAAAGCGTTTGGGCAATTGCCCATACACCGCCAGCTGGTAGGTGACGTTGGTGACGGCATAGAGCGAGGCATTGATGGCGGAGGCCGTGGCCAGCAGCGCCGCCAGCGACACCACCACGAAGCCGGCATGGCCGAACACCGGCCTGGCCGCTTCGGCGAGCGCAAAGTCCCGGGCCCTGATGACCTCTGCCAGCGGCAAATTGCCAAACACGGCGAGGGCGGTGGCCACATAAAGCGCCATGACGATGAGGATGGAGGCGATGATGGCGCGTGGCAGGGTTTTTGCCGGCTCGGGCATGTCTTCCGCGGCATTGGTGATGACCCGGAAGCCTTCATAGGCGAAAAAGGTCAGCGCCAGGGCATAGAAGATCATCGGCGCGGGCGGGTAGGTGGCGGGCGCCAGCCGCGCCGGGTCTATGAAGATCAGCCCGGCAATGGCGAAAAAGGCCAGCACGCCGACCTTGAGCACCACGATCAGCACTTCGGCCAGAGCCATGTCGCGGGCGCCGCGCAGGTTGATGAGCATGAAAACGAGCACGATCAGGGCCGCGAACACCGGCTCCCACACCGCGGCTGCGCCCTTGGGCAACAGCGCCAGGGCGTAGGCGCCAAAGGTGCGCGCCACCAGCGATATGGCGACCAGGGCCGACAGATAGAGCATGACGCTCATGGCGCCGGAAAAGAGGCCCGGGCCATAGCCGCGCACCAGGTATTCGACAAAGCCGCCGGCGCTGGGATAGCGCGCGCCCAGGCGGCCAATGGAATAGCCGCTGAGCAGGGCGACAATGCCGCCGATCAGGAAGGAGATCCACACGGCACTGCCGGCAATGGTCCCGGCATCGCCCATGAGCGCAAAAATGCCGGCGCCGACCATGGAGCCAATGCCCATGGAAACAGCGGCCCAGAAGCCGACTTTGCTGCCGGAATGATGCACCGGCGCTCAGCCTGTCCAGTCGCCATTCAGCATCTGGATGATGCCGGAAAAATCGGTATCGCCGCCGCCGAGCTGTTCGAACAGGGCGTAAAGCGCCTGCGCTTCGGCGCCCAGCGGCGTTGCCGCGCCGCTCTGATGCGCCGCCTCTTGCGCCAGGCGCAGATCCTTCAGCATCATCGCCGCCGAAAATCCCGGCTTGTAGCCGTTATTGGCTGGCGAGGACGGCACCGGACCGGGTTCGGGGCAATAGGCGGTCATCGACCAGTTCTGCCCCGAGGCCTTGGAGGAAATGTCGAAAAAGCGCTGCGGGTCAAGGCCCAGTTTCTTGGCCAGCACGAAGGCTTCGGAGGTGCCGATCATGCAGATGCCCAGCAGCATGTTGTTGCAGATCTTCACCGCCTGTCCGGCGCCGCTGCCGCCGGCATGCAAGACCGCCTTGGCCATCGGCTCCAGCACCGGCTCGGCGGCATCAAAGGCGGCGTCGCTGCCGCCAACCATGAAGGCCAGGGTCCCGGCCTCGGCGGCGGCAACACCGCCGGACACCGGGCTGTCCACCATGACAAAGCCCAGCTTTTCCGCTTCCGCGGCAACATCGCGGGCGCTCTGTATGTCGATGGTGGAGCAGTCGCAGAACAGCGCGCCCTTGCGGGCGCTGGCGAACACGCCGTCAGCGGCGCCATAGACGGCGCGCACATGGCGGCCGGCCGGCAGCATGGTGATGACCGCATCCTTGCCGGTGACTGCCTCGGCAATGCTGCTGGCCGTGGTGCAGCCGTTTTTCCGGGCCTGCGCCAGCGCCTCTTCGGAAAGATCATAGGCGGTGACGTCAAATCCGGCCTTGACCAGATTGGCGGCCATGGGCCCGCCCATATGGCCAAGCCCGATGAAGGCGATCGTCTTGCTTTGGGTCATCAGCAGGCCTCGTCGATAAAGGTCAGGGCTTCGGATTCGGGCAAGGGCGCGAAATAGCCCTCGACCATTTCTTCTGTGACGGCAAACAGGCTGTTGGGCCACCAGTGCGGGTCATTGTCGCGCTCGATCAGCAGTGCCCGCACCCCTTCGGGGAAATCGTGCCCGGCAACGAATTTGAGGCTCAGCCCCAATTCCATGCGCATGCAGTCGCGAAACGCCATGTCTTGGCCAAGCCGCATTTGCCGCAAGGTCACCTTCAGCGATGTCGGCGACTTGCGCAGGAGGATGGCGGCCTGGTCCTTGGCCCAGTCTTCGCTGTCTTCCAGGCGCTCGATGATGTCCTCGACCGTGTCCGCGGAAAAGCATTTGCGGATCAGTTCGGCATGCACGCCGGTTGCCCGCGGTCCCGGATCATCGGCATAATCGTCTATGATCTGCGCCACGTCTTCGGCGCTGCGCGCCACTGTCACCAGTTCCAGCACAAACTTGGCATGAGTGTCGGACGGCAGATAGTCGGTGGCAAGGCCCAGCGCCATCATGTCCGCCACTTTCAGGCGCGCCCCGGTGAGCGCCAGCCAGGTGCCCATTTCGCCTTCCAGGCGCGGCAGGAAGTAGGAGCCGCCGACATCGGGGTAAAAGCCAATGCCGGTTTCGGGCATGGCAAACAGCGCCCGGCCGCCGCATATGCGCCGCGTGCCGTGCACGGAAATGCCGACGCCGCCGCCCATGACGATGCCGTCAATGAGGGCGATATAGGGTTTGGGATATTCCTTGATGAGGGTGTTCAGGCGGTATTCTTCCTCATAGAAATTGCGCGCATAATCGCCGGTGCGGTTTTCCGGCTCCACCAGGGCGCGGACATCGCCGCCGGCGCAAAAGGCCTTGCCGCCGGCACTGTCCACCAGAACCGCGACCACATCCGGGTCTTCGCGCCAGTCCAGCAGCGCCCTGGTCATGATGCGGATCATGTCCAGATCAAGTGCATGCATTGCCTTGGGGCGGTTCAGCGTGATGTGGCCAATGCGGCCTTCAACGCGGGCAAGGACGGGGGCGGTTTCGGTCATGGCGGTTTCCTGTTGTCTGACGTGTTGCGTTAACCCAGTTCATGACGGGCGATGATCACCCGCATGATTTCGTTTGTGCCTTCGAGTATCTGGTGAACGCGCAGGTCGCGCACAAGGCGTTCCAGCGGATAATCCTGCAAATATCCATATCCGCCATGCAGTTGCAGGGCGTCATTGACAACCTTGAAGCCGGTATCCGTGGCGAAGCGCTTGGCCATGGCGGCATATTTGCTTTTCTGCGGGTGGTTTTCGTCAATCGCCGCGGCGCCGCGATAGAGCATCATGCGCGCGGCCTGCAATTCGGTCGCCATGTCGGCAATCTTGAACTGGCTGGCCTGAAAGGCGGCGATGGGTTTGCCAAATTGTGTGCGGGTCTGGATATAGTCCCGGGCCAGGTTATAGGCCTCGGTGGCGCCGCCCAGCGAGCACGAGCCGATATTGATGCGCCCGCCATCAAGGCCAGACATGGCGATCTTGAAGCCCATGCCCTCGTCCGAGAGCCGGTTGGCGACCGGCACGCGGCAATCCTCGAAGATGACGGCGGCGGTAGGCTGGGCGTTCCAGCCCATCTTGCGCTCATTGGCGCCAAAGGAGAGCCCCGGCGTGCCCTTTTCCACCACCAGGGTGGAAATGCCTTTGGGCCCCTCGCCGCCGGTGCGCACCATGACCACATAAATGTCCGACACCCCGGCGCCGGAGATGAAGGCCTTGGACCCGTTGAGGATGTAATGATCGCCGTCGCGCACCGCCTTGGTGCGCAAGGCCGCCGCATCGGAGCCCGAGCCCGGCTCGGTCAGGCAATAGCTGGCGATATGCTCCATGCTCATCAGCGGCGGCAGGAAGCGGGCGCGCTGTTCGGCATTGCCATAGGTGTCGATCATCCAGGCGGCCATGTTGTGGATGGAGAGGTAAGCGGCTGTTGCCACGCAGCCCATGGACAACTGCTCGAAGATCAGCGCCGCATCGAGGCGGCTCAGGTTTGAACCGCCATGCTCCTCGCCCACATAGATTCCGGCAAAGCCAAGGCCTGCGGCCTCGCGCAGCACGTCCACGGGAAAGTGCTTTTGCGCATCCCACTGCGCCGCATGGGGGCGCAGCTTGTCTGCGGCAAAGCCCGCCGCCATGTCCTGGATCAGGGTCTGCTCTTCGCTGAGGGTAAAGTCCAAGGGGTCTCTCCCTTTCGTGCTTGATGGGCGTTTTGCATCCGTGATACGC
>JALWUB010000069.1 GCA_026993275.1 Robiginitomaculum sp.
ACCCCGCGCCGGCGCGCCGCGGCAATGATCGCCCGGGCCGGCATCAACAGGCCGGTGCGGTGGCTGACATGGGTCAGCAGCATCAGCAGCACCTTGGGATTGGCGGCGAGAGCCGCATCGTAAAACTCCACCAGGGCATCGTGGCTGACCGGTTCGGGAATGGCCAGGCGCACCACATCGCAGCCATTGCGCGCCGCCAGCGCGTCCATCGCCGCCTGCATGGAATAATAATCCAGGTCCGCATACATCACCGCATCGCCAGGGCGCAGGCGGTTATAGCCGTTGATCAGCCCCTGCAGGGCCTCGGTGGCGCCGCGGGTCAGGGCGATCTCCTCGGATCTTGCCCCCACGGCCCGGGCCACCCGTGCGCGGGTGCGGGCAAAGTCGGCATCATAGCCGCGGCGCGCATAGAAGGAGTTGTCGCGGTTCACGAACCGGCTGGCGGCCAGATATTTTTCCAGCACCGGGCGCGCCATGATGCCCCAATAGCCGTTTTCCAGATTGATGATGTCGTGCTTGATGTCAAAATCATCGGCCACATGGCGCCAGTGGCGCTCGTCGCTGGCCAGGCGCTGGGCCTCCTGCGCCGGGGTTGCGGCCTGTGCGCTGCGCGCCGCGGCCAGGGCGGCGCCACTGATGGCGGCGGCGCGCTGGATCAGCGCCCGGCGGGTCGGGCCGCGTCTGGCCGTGCCGGGATTGCCGTTGTTGTGCCGCTTGCCTGGCGGCATCAGTTCTGCACGCTTTGCTTGGGCAAGGCCGCCTCGATCGCCCGGCGCAGCTTTTTCGACATCGGCTTGACGATGGACGGATAGGAGCCGACCAGGCGGCCATTGGCATCAATCAGGTATTTGTGGAAATTCCATTTCGGGCCGGTGCCGGTCTCCGCGCGCGCCCATTTGTAAAACGGATGCGCCGCCGCGCCCCTGGTGGCGATCTTGCTGGTCAGCGGAAAATTGACGTTGAAATTCATGGTGCAGAACTTCTTGATATCCTTCTCCGAGCCCGGCTCCTGGCCGCCAAAGTCATTGCTGGGGGCGCCCAGCACCACCAGCCCCTGATCGCGGTATGTTTCCCACAGCGCCTGCAGGCCTTCATATTGCGGCGTAAACCCGCATTGCGACGCGGTGTTGACCAGCAAGATGGCCTTGCCCCTGAACGTCTCCAGCGGCAGCGGCGCGCCATCGATGGAGGTGAAGGTGTAATCATAGGCCGAGCCATCGGCGGCAACGGCGCCGCCCAATGCAGCCAGATAGAGCAGGCCCGCCGCGCCCAGCAGCGTGGTCAGGCCCAGGCCTGCATACAGGCCGCGGCGGCGGCCTTGCGGTGTGCGTTTGCGGTTGTGCGCGTCTTGCGTCATGATGGCCTCCAGTGCAGGTGAGCGAGCATAGCGCACTTGCGGATCATTCTCCAGTGCACCACGCAAACGTGAACACGAAAAGCGCCATGACCAACAAGAGCCCCGGCAAAACCGCTCTGAACATGCAGCCTGCAGGCACGCTGG
This sequence comes from Robiginitomaculum sp., assembly GCA_026993275.1. Taxonomy (GTDB): domain Bacteria; phylum Pseudomonadota; class Alphaproteobacteria; order Caulobacterales; family Maricaulaceae; genus Robiginitomaculum_B. The sequence continues at coordinate 1,502 of JALWUB010000069.1, forward strand.
TGCGCCCCGGCCCGATTGGCCGCGCCGTGCGCTTTTTGCTGGGCCTGTGGGCACTTGTCTATGTGGCGCAGATCTGGGCATTCCGGCAGGCCTTCTTCAGTGGCGATTTGCGCGCCGTGGCGGATTTTCTCCTGGGCGTGCCGGTTGGCCTCTATCTGGTCTCCTATGTGGTCAATATCGGCTGGGGCGTGAATGGCAAACGCTGGCCGCTCTGGATTTCGCTCATGCTGTTTACCTTGGCCGCGGCGGCAAGCTGGCTGGCGGACGGCACGCTGATGTCGCCGATTGCCGGAGTCACGGTGCTGTTATGGTTGATTTATGTGTTCGAGCATTTGGGCCTGAGTTTTGCCCTGGCCGCCATTCTGGGCACGCCGGGCTGTGAAATGCGCGCTCTGCCGGACCTGTTCGCCCGCCTGCGCGGCCGCAAGGCGCAAGAGCATTACTGCCCGGTCGGCCCCCTGCATGCGCTCGATGCGTGGGAGGCGCGCCGCCGTCAGCGATAGCGTCCCTGTTGCTCCTCCAGCATGTGGGCGGCGCCGATGAGCGCGGTATCGCCTGAGGTGAGCAGGGCAATGGG
>JALWUB010000070.1 GCA_026993275.1 Robiginitomaculum sp.
CCGAAAACCGCCATTGGCGGCTATATCAGGGCCAAGATGGAACAGGCCCGCACGCGCCCGTTTGGCTCCCGGGTCTGGGCGCTGGAGATCTTGCGCGGCGCCCCGGTCATTGACGGCTATCTGCACGACACCCTGAAGACCTGGTTTGAAGGCCGCAAGGCCAAGCTCGGCGAATGGATCGCGGCAGGCAAGATGAAGCCCGTGGATCCGCAAACCCTGCTGTTCATGATCTGGGGCACCACCCAGCATTATGCCGACTTCGCCCACCAGATCAGCGTGCTCAATGCGGATCAGGATCTCACCGATGCGCAATTCGAAAACGCCACGGAAGAGGTCTGCAGGATCATCCTGACCGGCATCGGCCTGAAACCGTAAAGATTTATCCTGACCATTTGGTCAGAAATGACTTGACCCCTTCCCCTGTTGGCGCGAAAGTGCACGAACAGCAAATCAGCAAAAGCCGTGGTTTTGCCTCTGTCAAAACCGCAAGGCGCTGCAAGGGAGTGGACAGGACCATGGGCGAGCATCCAAGAGTGAGCAGAACCGGCGGGGCGCTCTCTTCAGATGACATTGCTGCCAACTTCGCCGACCTGCACCCGCCCCTGAATGCCGAACAGGTCAGCGTGCAGGCCAGCCGCTGCCTGTTCTGTTTCGAGGCACCCTGTGTGGCCGCCTGCCCCACATCCATCGACATTCCCAAATTCATCCGCCAGATCGCCACCGGCAATGTCAATGGCGCGGCGCGCACCATCCTTTCGGCCAACATCATGGGCGGCACCTGTGCCCGCGCCTGCCCCACCGAGATCTTGTGCGAGCAAAAATGCGTGCTCAACACCGGCGAGGACGAACCGGTGCAGATCGGCCATTTGCAGCGCCACGCGGTGGACAGGCTGATGGCCAAGAATGGCCCGCACCCGTTTGCGCGCGCCCCGGCCACGGGCAAGACGGTGGCCATTGTCGGCGCAGGCCCTGCCGGTCTGGCCTGTGCACACGAACTGGCGCGGCGCGGCCATGACATCACCGTTTTCGAGGCGCGCGAAAAACCCGGCGGACTGAACGAATATGGTCTTGCGGCCTACAAGATGGCGGGCGGTTTTGCCGCCCGGGAAGTCGATTTCATCCTGGGTATTGGCGGCATCAGGATTGCATGCGGCCAGGCGCTGGGGCGCGATGTCACCCTGGCGCAATTGCGCGACGGCTATGACGCGGTGTTTCTTGGCATCGGCCTGACCCGGCCGCGGCGCCTGGGCATACCCGGCGAGGACCTGGCCGGCGTGGAAGACGCGCTGGACTTTATCGCGCGCATCCGCGAGACGGACGACCTGAGCACGCTTGATCCCGGCGAAGATGTCGTCGTCATTGGCGGCGGCAACACCGCCATTGATGCCGCCGTGCAGGCGCGCCGCCTGGGCGCGCGGTCCGTCACCCTCGCTTACCGGCGCGGCCCGGCGCAAATGAGCGCAACCAAATGGGAACAGGACCTGGCCGCCATCAATGGCGTCACCATGGTGCACTGGGCCATGCCGGTGCGCCTTGGCGGCACGGACGCCGTCGCGGATGTGCAGTTTGAACGCACCCGGCTCGAAGACGGAAAACTGGTTGGCACGGGCGCGCATTTCACCCTGCCTGCCAGCCGGGTTTACAAGGCCGTGGGCCAGCAACTCGTCGATGAGGGCCTTGAAGGCCTCGCCATTGAAAACGGCAAGATCGTGACGGACCGCAATGGCCAGACCGCATTGCCAGGCGTCTTTGCCGGCGGAGATTGCATCGCTTCCGGCGAAGACCTGACGGTGCAGGCCGTGGCCGATGGCAAGGCGGCCGCCGAAGGCATGGACGCTTTTCTTGGAGGGCAAAATGGCTGATCTGGGATGCAGTATTGCCGGAATTGAAAGCATCAATCCGTTCTGGCTGGCCTCGGCGCCGCCCACGGACAAGCAATACAATGTCGAGCGCGCCTTTGCCGCGGGCTGGGGCGGCGTGGTCTGGAAAACCCTTGGCATGGACCCGCCCGTGGTCAATGTCTCGAGCCGCTATGGCGTGCTCAAGGACACCGGGCGCGGCATTGTGGGCATCAACA
>JALWUB010000071.1 GCA_026993275.1 Robiginitomaculum sp.
GATCAGCAATTTGCCATCCACCAGCCGGTCGAGCTTGGCCAGGATCTTTTTCACGCGCTGGCGCAATTCCGAGGACAGCAGCAGAAACTCGCGCACTTCCTTGTAATTGCCAAACGAGGTGCCGCAATGCACCAGCGGGTAGTAATAGCCCTCGGGCTTGCCTTCGGCCTTGGCCGAGACATAGGCCTGGTGGAAATTGCGCAGGAACACCGCCGCCAGGCTTTCGATATTGCCAATGCCCGAGCCATGATAGTTCCAGGCCGTGCACGAGGTCTGGTCGGTTTCATCCAGATAGCGGATGTCCATCTTGTTCATCAGCCACAACAGCGAGGTCGGATAGCCCGGGATATTGCCGCACTGGCCGCAGGACTTGTGGTGCCAGAGCTGCTGGGTGGGGATTTTCTTGTCCCAGCCGTAAATGGTCTTGGCAATCACCGGCTCGTGCTCGTCGCGCACCCGGTGGACCATGATCTCGCCGTCCTTTTCCAGCTCCCACATGACCTCGCGGATGTCATGCACCCGGTCCTTGCTGGTCAGCATGGAGCGCTTGTTGATGGTCTGCTCCACCCAGGCGGTGGCGGCCATGGCGTCTTCGCGGCTGAGGTCTGAATCGCGCCATTCGGCGCCGTGCCCGGTAAAGCGTTCGCCGCTTTGCGTGTCTTTGGTGGCCATGATGGTCTCCTTCGAAATTGAGGATCAGTCCTCGTGCTCTTCCAGCCAGTCTTCCCAGTCTTCCTTTTTCTCGTCGACAATGTCGATGATGACGTCAAACAGGTTCTCGTCCACGGTTTCCAGCTGGTCCAGAACGCCGGTTTCCTCCCAGATGGTGTACAGCTCGACGGAGGTTTTCAGATTGACTTCCCAGGCGGTTTCCGTGGTGTTCAGGGTCGGCATGGGAATGGCCTTGCGCAACAGCTTCAAGGGCGCATCGACCTTGGAAATGTTGGGCCCCCAGTCGGCGAAATGGTCCGGGTTGATCATGTCCGGCGACAGCTGGTTGCCGGTGGAAATGAGTTTCAGCATCACCCGGCTGAAGGGGCGCAGCACGTTCTTGACGCTTTCCATGCCGTGCTTGATGGCGACTTCGCGCATCAGCATCACCAGGCCGCCGGGGGAATTGCCGAATGGGCAGCGCGCCGCGCAGGTATAGCACTGGGCGCAGGCCCAGATCTTTTCCTGCATGGCGTCATAAATGCCTTCGAGGTTTTCGGTCCACAGCAACTGGACGATCTCGCGCGGGCTGTAGTCATAATAATAGGCCGACGGGCAGGTGGCCGTGCAAATGCCGCAATTGAGACAGCCATTCAGTTCATGGTCAAAGCGCAAATCCGCCTGGATGTCGGCGAAGATCTCTTCAAGCTGTTCGCGCGGCAGCGCCGGTTCGGGGGGCAGCGGATCGCCGATATAGTCCTGAACGCGTGTGGTGGCCGAATGCGACATGAAACGTCTTCCTGTCAGTATGTGAGAACCTGGATATCCTCTTCCATGACCTCTTCGACCAGATAGGCGCCGCCAACAATGCCTTCGCATTCCGGGATCAGATCGTCAGTGGTCATGTCGAAAAGGTCGAGATTGGGCGAGCAGCAATAGAACTTCACGCCGGCCTCGTGGGCGTCCTTGATGAAGTCATACACGCTCTTGGGAGAGCCTTCCTTGACGAACAGCTTTTCCGCCACGCCCTTTTTCATCAACCGGCCCGCGGTGGCGGTGCAGATCACCTCGACCTCGTATTCCATGGCCGCGGCCACGGTGGCCTGAAAGATCGGTGCACCCAGCTCCTCGCCATTGCGCGGATCGGAATTGGCCATGACAATAAGAAGCTTCTCAGCCATATGGTTCTCCCTCAGCGAGCCCGTTTGCCGGGCCTTCAAGTGGCCTGCCGGGAACGCGAATCCCTGCGGCATCATGCCTCGTTTACAAAAGTGTATTAGAACATTCTAATTTACGCAAGGGGCATCATACACCATTTTTGCCGCCTTGGCTTGCGCGGGCGTTTTCACGCCGCATCCATCCAGCCGGTCATCTGCACCAGGCCGGTCATGATGGGGACCAGGGCATCCTCGATTTGCGTTTTGGCGGCGCGCAGGGCGGCGAAGGCTTCGCGGGTATCGCCTTCCGGGCCTTCCTCGAATTCCATGACCAGATCTTCTGCCATGGCCAGCTTGAAGGCCGGATGGCCGGTAAAGCCGAAGGCATTGCCGCCGATCTGGAACACCGCCGGGCGGCCGGTCTCGTCTTCGGCGAGAATGCGCGCATAAGCGGGGGGCACGGGCCGGTCGCGCATATAGACCACATGGGGAAATTCCGGCGGCAGATAGCCGTTCAGGGCATCATCATCGACGCGCCGGGCGGTGCCGACGCTGAATGTGAGCGGCGCTGGCTCCACCGTGCCCTCTGCGGCGAGGCTGAGGATTTGCGCGCCCAGGCCGATGCCGACAATGGGCGTGCCCAGCATCAGCGCGGCGCGGGTCAGGGCAACCTCCTCGGTCAGGGTTGGCACATCGCGTGTCCCTGCGCTGCCCCACGGGCCGCCCCCCAGCAGGATGAGGCCATCGCCCAGGGTGGCAATATCGGGCGGCTTGCCGCTTTCGGTGAAGGGCCGCGCATAGTTGAAGCGAATGCGCCGCCCCTCCAGATGGTCTTCCATCAGGCCAAGATATTCCGCCGAGGTGTGCTGGATAACCGAGAGATATTTCAACGCGCGCTTCCCCGCCCCTTGCCGTTTGCCTGCATGGCTGGCACACTGTATATTAGAAAAAGCGCATATTGGCTAGCGCCGGGAGGAAAGCCGATGAACTGGCAGGCAGGGCTTGCGGGCATAGAAGCCCTGGAAGACGCGGACTGGGATGCGGAACTGATCGCCGCGTTCGAAGCCAATGCAGCGCAGGCGCTGGCCCGGCCGATTCGCTTTTCCACGCCGACCTTCAAGGAATACGAATCTTCCGAGCTTTCCGGTTGCGGCAAGAACTCGTTTCCGGCGTTCTCGATCACGGCCGGGGGCTGTGCGCTCAATTGCGATCACTGCCAGAAGAAAATCCTGGAGCCGATGATTCCGGCGACCAAACCGGAGCATCTTGACCGGCAGGTGCGTGACATGATCTTGCTGCAAAACCTGCAAGGGTTCCTGCTCTCGGGCGGCTCCAACAAGCGCAATGAGATTAAATATGAGCGCTATCTGCCTGTAGTCGAAGGGCTGAAACGCGATTTCCCGCATTTGCAGGTGGCCATCCACACGGCGCTTCTGGACGAGGCCGCGGCACGGCGCATGGAGGCAGCGGGAGTGGATTCGGCGATGATGGATGTCATTGGCGCGCAGGAAACCATCGAGCAGGTCTACAAGCTGGACCGTCCGGTGGCGGATTTTGAAGCCACTCTGGCGGCGCTCACCTCCACCAGCCTGAAAGTCACCCCGCACATCGTCATCGGCCTGCATTATGGGGAGATTCTGGGCGAAGCCAATGCGCTCGATATTGTCAGCCGCTATGACGTGCACGCGCTGGTGCTGGTGGTCATCATGCCGTTTTACGCCAAGCCCGGCACCTTCAAGACGCCATCCACCGCGGATGTGGGCCGCATTTTCCTGGAAGCGCGCCAGCGCATCCCGGACAAGCAGGTGCTCCTGGGCTGCGCCCGCCCGCCCGGCATGCACAAGCGCATCACCGATGCGTATGCGGTCATGGCCGGGCTCGACGGCATCGCCTTTCCCGCTGACGGCGCGGTGGCTGTCTGCGAAGCCATTGGCCGCCCGTTTCATCAGGAACACGCCTGCTGTGCCATCAAGATTGGCGGCGGCAAGGCCGCCATGGCGTCGTCATGCGCGGCATGATGAGGCAATCTCCCGACATTCTCGTTCTCGGCCTTGGCCCGGCGGGGGCCTGCGCGGCAAGAGCGGCGGCGGAAGAAAATTGCGCAGTCCTTGCCGTTGAGCGGAAAAAGTCTCCTGGCGCGCCGGTGCAATGCGCCGAGTTTGTGCCCGCCATGCTTGGCAGTGAAGTGCGCGATCTGAACGGCGCGCGCATTCAGCCGATCACCGCCATGCTGACACAGGTGGAAAGCGAGGCACCGGACCTGATGGCGGATTTTCCGGGCCAGATGATCGACCGGGAGCGCTTCGATGCGGCGCTGGCGCAGGAGGCAGAAGCGGCGGGGGCGGAATGCCTCTGCGGGCAGGCGGTGCGCGCCATTGATGCCAGTGGCGCGGTGACCCTGGCCGATGGCACGCGGTTGTGCCCCAGGGTCATCATCGGCGCGGACGGGCCGCGCTCGCTGGCGGGCAAGGCCATCGGTGCGGTCAACAGCGACGTTCTGGAAACCCGTCAGATCACCGTGCCCTTGCTGCAACCGTTTGAGTCCACCGACATCTTTCTCAGCGCCGGGATTCGCGGCGGCTATGGCTGGCTGTTTCCCAAGGGGGAGGTGGCCAATCTGGGCCTTGGGGTCATGGCTGCAGACAAGGCGCGCCTCAAGCCTTTGCTGGAAAGCCTGCATCAAAAACTGGTGGCCGAAGGCCGGGTCGGGCGCAAGATTCTGTGCCATACCGGCGGCGCCATTCCGGCAGGCGGCATGGTCGGGCCATATGGCCGGTTGGGCGAAACTTTGGTGCTGCTGGCGGGCGATGCGGCGGGGCTGACCAACCCGGTCACCGGCGCGGGCATCAATGCGGCGGTGCAGTCCGGCACCATGGCCGGCGAAGCGGCGGCGGACTGGCTGGCCGGCGATGCATCTGCACCGGACGATTACGCCCAGGACCTGGATGATGTTTTTGGCGCCTCCCTGCGCCGGGCGCTGGCGCGCCGCCATGAACTGATGCGTGCCTATGCCAATGAAAACACCCCAAGCCCGGCGCAAATGCGTGCGGGCTGGATTGCCTATTCAGAATACTGGGCCGCATGATATGCTGTCTGCAAAACGGAGTCCTTGAGCATGACCTGTCTGAAACCTGAAAACGCAGGGCCCGCGGCAAGCGGGCTGAATGGCCTTGACTTCAACCCGTTCGAGGTGATGGAGCCGCGGGCGCCGCAGGCGATTCCGGCCGAAGCGCGCAATGGCGGCCGGGTCAAGGCGGCGGGCGCACGGCCCAAGGGGCTGTATTTGCCCAACAACAACATCCAGACGCCCAACATGACCTCGCCGGAATATGTGCAGCTTTCCACGGCGGCGGCGATCACGCTGGGCATCATGCCGGGCAAGATGCACCGTTGCGGCTGCACACGTTGCCTCAATTTGCTGCTGACCTATCCCGAGGGCTGCCGCGCCAATTGCGCCTATTGCGGCCTGGCGCGCCACCGCGAGGCCGAGCGCGACTATGCCGACCGCAATTTCATCCGTGTCGACTGGCCCTCGGTGCCGATGGCGCAGATTGCCGAAATCGTCGGCAGGGACCCGGAGGCCAGCCCGTTTCACCGCATGTGCATTTCCATGATTACCCATCCGCGCTCGGATGAGGACACGGTCAGCGTGCTGAAGACCTGGACCGATGCGGTGGACCCGGATGCCATCCCGATTTCCATCCTCTCCAACCCGACCACCATGACGCGCGCCGATGTGCAGCGCCTGCGCGACATGGGCGCGGACATTTTCACCGTGGCGCTGGATGCGGCGACGCCGGAGATTTTTGACCGCACAAGGGGCAAGGGCGTGCAATCGCCCCACAGCTGGCAAAAATACTGGGAAATCCTCAATGATGCGCGCGACATTTTCGGGCCGCAAAAGTTTGGCGCCCATATCATTGTCGGCATGGGCGAGACCGAGCACGAAATCCTGGACCTGGTGCAGCAATTGGTGGACATGGGCGGGCACAGCCACATGTTCTGCTTCTACCCGGAGAAAGGCTCGCTGATGGACCATCTGCCCGCGACCCCGCGCGACCAGTGGCGCAGGGTGCAGCTGGCGCGCTATCTGATTGATTATTATGGCGTGCGCGTGGAGCAAATGCGCTTTGACGAGCAGGGCCGGGTGGTGGACTTCGGGCTGCCGCAGGCCGAGCTGGATGGCATCATTGATGCGGGCACCGCGTTTCGCACCTCGGGCTGCCCCGGCAAGTTTGCCGAAGACATTTCCGCCTGCGACCGGCCCTATGGCGACAGCCCGCCCTCCGACATTGCCTCCTATCCCTTTGCGCCCGCCGATGCGGACCTGCGCCGCATCCGCCACCAGCTTGGCATGGAAAAACCCGGCGAGCCTTACGAGGAAGGCGAGGAACTGGAGGGGTATTGAGCCAAAGCTGCTATCTTTTTGGCCATTTTCCGCTAAACTGTATTTATGACTGAAGATACTGAAAATCTTGTGCTGGAGCATTTGCGCCACTTGCGCAAGGAAATGGATGGCTTGCGCGATGATGTGCGGGATCTGAAGTTTCGCACCAACAGGATCGAACAAGGACAGGCCTCTGTGGAGCAGGCGCTGGCGCATCACAGCGGCAAGCTGGACCGCATTGACGACCGGCTCGCGCATATCGAAAAACGGCTCAATCTTGTTGAAGCCTGAGTCGTGAAAAAGCCCCGTTTTCGCGTCATCGATACTGGCTTGCGCTCGGGCCGCGAGAACATCGCCTTTGATGCGGCCATGGTGGAGGCGCACCAGGCCGGGGAAATCCCCGACACCATCCATTACATCCATTTCAAGCCGGTGGCCTTGCTGGGCCGCCACCAGGCCTTGTCCCAGGAAATCCGGCAGGACGCATGCGCTGCGCGCGGCGTGCAAGTCGGGCGGCGCATTACTGGCGGCGGGGCGATCTATCTGGACGAGGGCCAGCTGGGCTGGGCGCTGGTCATGCACCGCAAGACCCTGGGGCTGGGGGATCTGGGCAAGACCGCGCAAACCATCTGCGAGGCAGCCGCGGCAGGGCTTTCAAAACTGGGCATCGAGGCCCGTTTCCGGCCGCGCAATGACATCGAGGTTGATGGGCGCAAGATCTCCGGCACGGGCGGCTTCTTCGATGGGGATACGCTGATCTATCAGGGCACGGTGCTGGTGGATGTCGATCCGGAGGCCATGTTTGCCGTGCTCAATGTGGCCCGCGCCAAGCTGGCACGCAAAAATCTGGACAGCGCCGCCGACCGCATCACCAGCCTGCGGGCCCTGCTGGGCCGGCGCACCCCCGCCATGCCGGTCATTCAGGATGCCCTGACGCGCGGTTTCGAGGAGGTGCTGGGGCTTGAGGCCGTGCCCGGTGCGGTCACTCCGGCCGAGGAAGCGCGCGCGCAAGCGCTGTATGAGGACGAGATCGGCACGGATGATTTTGTGGCCGAAATTGACGACCCGGCGCGCGAAACCGGTGTTCTGGCGGGCAGCCATACGGGGCAGGGCGGCACGGTGCAGGCCTTTGTGCGCCTGGAGGGGGCACGCAATGAACGCCTGCGGGAAGTGCTGCTGACCGGGGACTTTTTCATCACCCCGCCGCGCCTGGTCTATGATCTGGAAGCGAGCTTGCGGCGCGTGGCGGTCACGGACGTGGAGCGGCATGTTGCGCAGTTTTTTGCAGACGCGCAGGCCAGCATGATGAGCATTGCGCCGGATGATTTTGCCAGGGCCATCCTGAATGCCTGCGAGGTGCAGTAAGACAGGTCACAAATTCGTGTCCCCCTGCACAAATTGGCGCAAACCTTCTAGACTGCTCGCATCCTGGTGCAACAAGCCAACGGGGCGGGCATGTTTCCTTTATCAACCCTTTTGAACAAGCTGATCAGCCGCGGCACCTTGCGGGTGCGCGATCACAAGGGCGTGCTGCACACCTATGCCGGCACGCCGGCCGAGCCGGTGGTGACCATCCATCTGACCGATCCCCGGCTCTATACGCGCCTGGTGCTCAAGCCCGATATTGCCGCGGCAGAGGCCTATATGGATGGCACGCTGGTGTTTGAGGACGGCACCACCTTGCTGGATTTTCTCACCCTGATGGTGATGAACTCCCAGAATCTGAAGCGTCATCCGGTGCAGAACGTGGTGCGGCGCGCCCGCAAGGCACTGAAGCGTTTTCACGAATTCAACCCGGTCGCCAGGGCCCGGCAGAATGCGGCGCACCATTATGACCTGACCGAAGAACTGTATCGCATGTTTCTTGATGACGACATGCAGTATTCGTGCGGCTATTTCGTGCATCCCGAAACCGATACGCTGGAACAGGCGCAACTGGCCAAGAAGCGCCGCATTGCCGCCAAGCTGGACCTGAAAGACGGCATGAGTGTGCTCGACATCGGCTGCGGCTGGGGCGGCATGGGGCTGTATCTGGCGCAGGTCGCCAATGTGCAGGTGACCGGCATTGCCCTGGCCAGGGAACAGCTGCGCGTTGCCAATGCGCGGGCGGAAGAGATGGGACTGTCGGACCGGGTGCGCTTTGAATACCAGGATTACCGCGAGGTCACCGACCAGTATGACCGCATCGTCTCGGTGGGCATGATCGAGCATGTC
>JALWUB010000072.1 GCA_026993275.1 Robiginitomaculum sp.
CCGATGGCACAATACAGCGCCGTCGATGGCCTGCCGACGGACTGGCATTTTCGCCATTATACCACCTTGGCCACAGGCGGCGCCGGGCTGGTGTTTGCCGAAATGACCTGTCCCAGTCCCGATGCGCGCATTTCCGATGGTTGCACCGGCCTGTGGAATGATGAACAGATGCAGGCATGGGCGAAAATTGTCGATTTCTGCCACCAGAACAGCGCCGCCAAGATGGCCATGCAACTGGGCCATGCCGGGCGCAAGGGCTCGACCCAGCGCGGCTGGGAACAGGCGGATCACCCCAAGGCGGAAGGCAACTGGCCGCTGGTGTCGGCCTCGCCTCTGCCCTGGCTGGAGGGCATATCGGACACCCCGGCGGAGCTGGACCGCGCCGGGATGGAGCGCATCCGTGATGATTTTGTTGCCGCGGCGGTGCGCGCCGATGCCGCCGGGTTCGACATGCTGGAGCTGCACTGCGCCCATGGCTATCTGCTGGCCAGCTTCCTGTCGCCGCTGACCAACCGGCGCACCGATGACTATGGCGGCGGCGTGCACAACCGGCTGCGTTTTCCGCTGGAGGTGTTTGCCGCCCTGCGCGCGGTCTGGCCCGAAGACAAGCCCATGTCCGTGCGCCTGTCGTCGGCCGACTGGGCGGAGGGCGGGCTGACGCTGGACGACCTGAAGGCCATTGCCCTGGCCTTCAAGGACGCCGGGGCGGACATCATCCACGCCTCGTCAGGGCAGACCGTGCCCTGGCAGAAACCGGTGTATGGGCGCATGTGGCAAACCCCGTTTGCCGAGTTCATCCGCCACCATGCCGGGATGCCCACCATTGCCGTGGGCGACATCACCTTGCCGGAGCAGATCAACACCATCATTGCCGATGACCGCGCCGATTTGTGCGCGCTGGGCCGCCCGCATCTGAACAACCCGTTTTTCACCCGCCAGGCCGCGGGCCATTATGGCGTGCGCGGCCTGGACTGGCCGCCGCAATATGAAAGCGGTGAATACCAGCTCTTCCGCGAAGCCGAAAAGGCCAATGAAAAGGCGCTGGAACTGGCCCTCAAGGCGCGGCCGGAACGGCGCCATTACACCCGCGCGGCGCAGTGAGGCGATACCGGCTCAGTGTGGCACCACGGCGATGGTCTCGATCTCGATCTTGGCCATTTCCTCGATCAGGGCAATCACTTGCACGCAGGCCATGGCCGGGTAATGCGGGCCAATAATCTCTTTCCAGATTGCCCCGAGCGCCTTTTGCTCGCGCAGATACTCTTCCCGGTCGGTGATATACCAGCTCATGCGCACAATGTGCTCCGGCCCGGCGCCGGCTTCGGCAAGGATGGCCAGGGTGTTGAGCAGGACCTGGCGGAACTGGCCGGTCAGGGTATGGCTTTCAAAGCGTTCCTGCGCATTCCAGCCGACAATGCCGGCGGTGACCACCAGGCGGCCGCTGGCGGCGATGCCATTGGCATAGCCCCTGGGGCGTTTCCAGCCTTCGGGTTGCAGGATCTGGCTCATGCGGGGATCTCCTCAACCATGTAGGCCTGCATGCGCTGGCGGATGTCGTCAGGCCAGGGGGCAGAGCCGCTGAAATCTGTCTTGGTGCACACCAGCACGGCGCGCGAGGTGATGCAGGTCAGTTTTTCACGCCGCGCCAGCACCTGCAAGACCAGCGAGGAGCGGCCCAGATGCAGAATGCCCAGCATGACGTCGAGTTTCTCGCCCAGGCGGCAGGGGTGCAGAAACTGGGTGCTGACATCGACCAGGGGCGTGGTCAGGCCGTATGTGTCGCGAAAATCCGCAAAACTGTGCCCTAGGCCTTCGTCAAACCAGTCTTCCACCACCGAGTTCTGGATCTCGAAAAAACGCGGATAAAAAATGATCCCGGCGGAATCCGTGTGTCCGAAACGGACCTTGCCGGGGACATTGAAATAGCTCATCGGTGCCGGGTCCTTGTCAGCCGTGCAGAATCTGGCGTGCTATGACTATCTTCTGCACTTCTGACGCGCCTTCGTAAATGCGCAATGCGCGGATTTCCCGATATAATTCTTCGCACCTTTGCCCCCTGGTGACGCCCAGGCCGCC
>JALWUB010000073.1 GCA_026993275.1 Robiginitomaculum sp.
CCTGCGTTTTTTTCAATCAAAGCCTGGGATTGGCGTTAAGGAGCTGTTAGCGCCGCAGGCCGCTTTTGAAACAAGATTTCCGAAAATGCCGCTGCAGGCTCATGGCGAGACGGCAAAATCGGCAAGGCAGCTTGCGGTATCCTTGAGCTGGTGCTCGGCAATGCAAAAGGAATCCTCATAGACAAAATGGGTTGCCGCCGCGCACTGGTTGAGGTGCATGCGCGCCCAGTCCACGCATTCGGCAAAACTGTCCGCGCCGCGCGGCTGCGGCAGGCTTGCAGAAGATGGCACGGCGCGCGCCAGCAAGTGCACCGCGGCGCTGGCCATGATGTCCTGCACATAGAGCGCATGGGAGGGGGCCAGCGTCAGCGCCGGTCCCGCCGCCAGGGCGTCATCAGGCTGCGCCGCCCGGGCCGGACCGGGGCCAATGCCGCGCAGCAAAGGCGCGATCATGGCGCCTGCCGGTGCTCTGGCCGAGGCGGTCTGCACCATGGCCATGGCGGGCGGACGCAGCGCCTGGTCATAATCGCGCTGGACCCGGTCGAGCAGGGCGGACGGCGGCAGCGGCGCATTGGCAGCGGCATGGTGAACCTCGGCCATCAGCAGCGCCTTGCCGCGGCGCACCCTGGAAGCCCAGCGCGCATGCTGCAGTGAATAGGCCAGATCCTTGTATATGCCGCCCGCCAGGCGCAAGTTCTCGGCGTCCTCCCGGGCGGCCTGCAGAACCCGCGCCACGCCTTGCCGATAGCCCGGAATGCGCACGGCATAGGCAGGATTGCTGCGCAAATTGGCGATGAGAACGCGGCGGTCATAGGTGTTGCCCCATTGCCGCACGCCTGCGGCGAAGGCCGGGCTTTGCATGGCCAGCAGAACCGCATGGGCATGAAACGCCCTGGACAGCCTGGCGCCATCATAGCTGGCAAGGCGGGTCATCACCCGTTCCAGGTCTTCGGCGGAAACCGGCGGCGTTCCCGCGGCGCGGCGCACATCGTCACGATAGAGGGCGTAAATCCCCGCCGCCTGCACCAGGCCCGGCCAGGTCCGCGCCGCCGCCGGCAGATCAGCCGGCAGGGCAGCAGGAGCGGAGGTTGTATAGCGTGCGGCAGAGACGGCCCTTGCCGGGCTTTGGCCGGCCGGGGCAATGTGCTGAATCTGGCCATCTGGCAGGGTTATCGCCTGCCCGCCCTGGGCGCGGGCCATGCCTGTTGCGGCGAGGCAGGCGCCCAGCGCCGCAATGCCCGCAATCCCGAATCGCTGAAAAGCCATGGCCGCCTGCGCTCCCGTTTTCCAGTGCCAAACCGTCCCTGCACCCTGTGCCTGCAACTGTAACGCATTTCAGCGCTTTTACCAAACACGCCCAAAGCGCTTCCGGGGACGCCTTTCAACAGGCGTGTTTTCGCAAGAAATATATTTTATTCTTGTTTTTCAATATGTTGCACATTAGAATTGTGTAAACGAAAATTCTGGCGATTCAGGGTTTGTTAACATCAAGAGCAAAGAATTGCCCCATGGCAGATGAGTCCATCATGGCGGACCGGCTCCGCCGCGCCCCGGCACGCGCTATGGCCATGCCGCTTTTGTGGGCGGGCGGGGTGGTGCTCTATGCTGCCCTGGCCAAGGTTCTTGATCCGGCCATCCCGGCCCGTATTGTGACGGGCGTGGCCCTGGCAGGCAGCCTGCCGGCGCTGCTGACTCTGGCGCTGCTGCCGGTTGTGACCGCAGACTGGGCCCAGGCGCTGATGGCGCTGGCCTGGACCGCCATGGCCGGTTTTGCGGTGGCGGCTACGGGCGGTCTGGCGAGCCCGCTTGTGGTGCTGTTCGTCCTGCCCGTCATGGCGGCGCACAATCTTGCTGTGCGGCCGCGGCTGAGCCTCGAAGCCCTGGCCCTGAGCCTGTTCGCCATTGTCCTGATTGCCGTTCTGGATGCCGGGGCGCTGCTGCCCCCGGCCCCGGACGATTCCGTCCTGATGCATCTGGGCGGCCCCTTTGCCCTGGTGCTGACATTGCTGGCCAGCACCAGCGCTCTGCTGCTGCGCCAGAACGCCCCGGCAGATGCCCGCCTGGC